>JAFPMR010000153.1 GCA_017411235.1 Bacilli bacterium
GACTTATCCTGTTCATACGCTAACTTTGCTTCTTCTAACTTCTTTCTAACATTACCACTTAAGTATTCACTACTCGTTACATAGCTTTCTGTATTTGGAAGTTTGAAGATAACTCCTCGTAGTTCATTTATTAGTGTTTCTTTAGGTAGTTTTGATATTTTACTCATATAGTCCAAATCTACAATTGCTTTTTCAGATATAGATACTATTAAAGCATCTGTTGATGTTTCTACACTTTCAACCTCTCTATGTGGCTTTATAGTTCTTTTGAAGAACATATCTGCTTTATTTAAGAAGTTGCCTTTATCATCATTAATTTCAAGTGATGATAGTAAATAATAACTACTATCATCTTCAAATGCTTTTCTATTTGCTCTTGAGCATATTCTTCCATACTCTACAACAAAGTTATCATACATAAAATTTAATGTGCTTTGCAGTCCTTTTATTTCTTCATCAGGAGCATCATAGGTTTGTAGTTCAATAAGTTTTCTAGTTGTATCTCTTATATCTATTAACTTTTTTATTCTCTTAATACTGCCTTCTGGAAGCTCTTGAAGAAACATCTTTGAGTTTTCACGATAATAGATTTTATTATTAACAACTGTAAATGAGAAGTTACGAACATTTAGATTAGCTGGAAGTGATGTATCTGCATCTTGTGATTCAATTTCATCAACCTCAATCTCTGGAATTTCTGCATTGATATTTTCTATCGCTTGTTTTAATTGTTCTTTTAGGTCAATATCTGGTAGTGGTGTGCAAACTGCATCCATTCTTCCATATTGAACTGACTTCATCTCCATCTTTCCTAGTACCATTTGAGGATTATCTACAAAATATTGGTTAATACTGATACCATCTTCATTGTTATTTAAGTATAACCACTCTGGTTCGCTATATTGTGGTACATCTCTTTTTTGTAAAAAGATAATATCTGACGTAACTCTTGTTCCTGCATTCTTTGAAAAAGTATCGTTTGGTAGTCTTATAGCACCTATTAAATCAGCTCTTTCTGCTATGTATTTTCTAAATGAACTATTTGCTTTATCTAGTGTTCCTTTGGAAGTTATAAAAGCAATTATTCCTCCTGCCCTTACTTTATCTAAAGTCTTTGCAAAGAAATAATCGTGTATTTTGAAATTGTATTTATCATATCGTTTGTCTGTTGGTACATAATCATCAAAAGGGACATTGCCTATTGCAACATCAAAAGAATTATCTGGAAACTCTGTTTCTTGAAACCCTTTAATAGCAATATTTGATTTTTGATACAACTGTTTGGCTATCCTTCCAGATATACTATCTAATTCAACTCCATAGATATGAGAATTACTCATATCGCTTGGTAATCTTCCTATGAAGTTACCAATACCACAACTTGGCTCTAGAATATTACCTGTTTTAAATCCCATTTTTGAAAGAGCTTCATACATTGCAGAAATAACAATAGGTGGAGTATAAAAAGCAGTTCTTGTTGATTCTGCTGCATCTTTATATTCCTCATCAGTAAGTAGTTCTTTTAGTTCGTTATATTCATTTCTCCAGTCATCTTGGTCTTTTTCAAATGCTTTAGAAATGCCTCCCCAACCTACATACTTTGAAAGTATTTCCTGCTCTTCTTTAGTTGCTAGTCTGTTATCCCTTTCTAATTCTTTTAATAACTTAATTGCTTCTACATTGTTCCTATATTTTTCTTTCGGACCTCCAACACCTAAATTATCATCTGTAATAACAAATTGATTAAGTTCTTGAGGTTCTTTTGTATTATCTATTATTTCTGGTGGAATACCATTAATCATATTAGATAATGTTGTTTTAAGAACTGGCTTTGTAATTTCTTCATCAAAAAAAGACTGTAACTCTTGATTTTTAATTTCTAAATCAGTTACAGCCTTTTCTTTAGCTTCTTCGACTATTAGGTTATCTATTAGATTGATTTGCTCTGTTTCAGTAAGAATATCCTCATCTATACCAGAACTAATTCTCTCATTATCTCTGATTCTACTTCCATCTTGATTAAATTCATCATTTGTACCCACTTCATTTGGTCTTGTGCCTTCATTTGTTCTGTTAAATTGTCTTTCCTCATTTTGTTTTGTACTCTGATTTCCAGTTGTTCCTCGCAATCCTGCTGTACTTGGTTCAAGTGAGGAATTAATGTTTCCGTTGCTACCATCCTGTCGAATAAACCCTTCTTGTGTTCCATTAAGAAGTTCTCCCTCGCTATTGCGTACTTGCCCTTCGCTCTTACTTGTTTCTCCATTACTTGCAAGTCTGGTATTAGATAATCCTTCAATTGATTGTACTGTAGATTCGATTTTATCATTTTCAATTCCTCCTTTTTCTAAATTCTTGTTTTCAGCATACATTCTAATTATATTTTCTTCAAATGTACGATTTTTAACAAATGCTCTTGTTTCTCTTATAATATCTCTTGTTAAATCTCGACAAGCATTACCAAAGATACTAATTATATCTGGATCTGCTATTATATTTATATTTTCAAAATAAAGCTTATAAGCATATTCATCATTCTGAATTCCACATCTATTGTTAACGGTGTAGATAACACTATCTCTTACAAGTTCCTTAAATAAATCTTTGTATTCTTGCTCAACTTTATCTAGTTGTGGAATTTCCTCAAAGTATGAATCAATATTATCTTCTACTAAATTCTCAACTGCAGATGCTATTGCACATTGTATATTACTTTTATCTGCTAGTTCTCCATATTTACTTTCTAACTGTTCAATATATGCCCTTTCATCATTATCAATATCTAATTGCCATAGTCCTTTGAATTTGCCATAGTTTTGATATGTATCAGATAAATCAAAAAGATTTTGCATATAGCTTTGCCCGTTATCATATTTTAAGATTCTAATTGCTTTCGTGCCTTTCTTAATCCATCTATGAAAACTTTTATTCCAAAATTCCATTGTAGCAACTGCTTTTGCATCTGGTCTTTGTGCATATATCAATAATTGCTCACTAAAGTTGTACTCAAATAACCAAGTAGCAGTATTTAGGAAGTTGATCCATTCGTCTGGATTCTTTGTTACATCATTTAACATTTCTTCATACAGTAACTTTGCATATTTAGTATTTAAACTCACTTTTCCACCTCCTCGTTATCATCATCAATTTCTCCTGTAAGAAATTTAACTATCTTTTTGTTTTTTATTGCTTCTACAAAACAGATTATTATATATTTTTCCTGCATTGTTGTTCCTTTAATCTTTCGTAATTCTTCAATTTTCATTCCTTGAATTGTTTTATCATCCGTGTACCCTGCGTTAAATAATTTTTCCAAAGCTTTCATTATCTGTGTAGTATTAACTTTCAAATTATCGCCTCCTTGCTATATATAAATTTATTATTATATTTATATATTTCTTTTAGCTAGTTATAAGTTATATAGGGGATTGTAAGGGGGAAAAATAAAAAGTAATACCTATAAAGACAGACTTACTTTGTGTCCATAAAAGTATTACTTATCTACTATCCCTATCAACTTCTTTTGGCTTATCTATCTTAATATCTAGCTTTTCAATGTTTATGCCTCTCTGCTGACAAACAATAGCACATTTAATTAGATAATCTTCAACCTCTTTTGGTGTTACTACATTTCTAGGAACGTAATGTTGTATTCTTCCATAAGATATATTTATTTTTGGTATTTGATTTGGTTTTTCTTCACTCATTAAATCTTCCATAGTATCTTCATTTAGTTCGTAACTTTTACTTAATCTTCGTAATTCTTGTGCTTGAGATAATGATGGAGTATGGTCAAACATTTCAATCATCTTAAGTAGCATCATTTGTTCATTCTTATAAAGATATGAGATTTCAACAGCAGGACTAAAAGCAATTCTTTTGCTATCTACCATTTCAAGAAGCTCTGGAATAAGCTCTGTTAAGCGAATGTATCTTTTAACTTGAGTTTGACTATCTCCTGTTTTCTTTCCTATTATTCCAGAGGTCTCTAACTTTCGACCAACTTGGTCGGAAGTTTCTTCAAGTTTCTTTCCTTGATGTTTCATAGCTTCAAACTTCATTTTATACGCAAAAGCTCTCTCACTTGGCAACACTTCTTCTCTTTGTATATTACTATCTACCATCGTTATTATTGCTTCATCTTTCGACAAACTTCTTACAATACAAGGTATGTTTGTAATACCTAAAAGCTCACAAGCTCTTTTTCTTCTATGACCAGATACTATTTCATAATTACCATCTTTAAGTGGTCTTATTACAAGTGGTGTTGTAATACCAGATTCAGTAATACTATTCATTAGTTCATCTAGTG
The DNA here is from genome assembly GCA_017411235.1 of Bacilli bacterium. Next base: position 4,313 of record JAFPMR010000153.1, read on the forward strand.
TTTTATCAATTACTTTGAATGGATGATTTTCGAAGTTTTTTAGTTTAGCTATATCTATCTCTACTATTTCTTCTTTTTTACTTTTAGAGGCATTTTTATCAATTTCAGATACATCATTTTTCAATTTCTGCACCTCCTTACATAAATTTAGAGGAGTTACAATTAAGTAACCCCTCTACTACAATTAGCAACCTGTTTTAGGTAATTTAATCTTTGGTAATGTCTTATTAAATATTAAAGTTCTCCATACTGATTCTGCACTAACCTTAAATCTATTATAGAATCCAAATACTTCAGTATAGTTCACGATTTCTGTTCTATCAGCAAGATATGGATTTACTTGTGTGAACATAAATGGAGCTTGTACTTGAGTAAATCCAGATTCTACTCTGCCAAATTCAAATACTACATCTGTAATATACTCATCTCTTTGTAGTGGTAAATTTGTGAAGTCTAATTCATAAACTTGGTTTGTAAACAAGTTATTTGCAATTAATCTATATGTACTTTCAAAGTTTGTCTTATACTTAACACTATAAGTTAAGTTTTGACTCCAAGTACCAGTAAATACTTTTTGTAGTTTTGTTTCTATTGGCAATGAATCGTGCCAAGTAAAGTTATCTAAAGCTACATTTGAGTTGTTTCTTATATTATTAAAATCATATCTAATAACATCTAAACATTGAGCTTCAGTAACACCAGTTTTCTCTATTGTTACATTAGTATTAACACTCTTATTTGTAATATTAAGAGTTTTGGTTTCGCCATTTTTAACTTCAACTGTGTATTCTTTACTATCTAGAATATAATCAGCTGGTGCTTTTGTTTCCTTTACAATGTAATTACCAAATTCTAATTCTTTTGAAATTGCTACTCCGTCATAGTTTGTAGTAATTGTATCTACAACTTTTCCTTTTGTATTTCTAATTTCAAATACTGCACCAGAAAGTCTTGTATTTGCAAGAACTCCTGTAACATTGTTATTATCTGCACTTGTCTTAATTACTTGAACTTTGCCTTTAATCTTTTCATTTACAAGATTTAATGTGGTTGTTTGTCCCCATTTAATTTCTATCTTGTGTTCTTTTGTATCTCTTACATATCCATTTAGGGCTTTTGTTTCAGTTAGATAGTAAGTTCCTGCATTTAGTGATTTTGAAATATTAATTTCTCCATTCTTGTCTGTTACAAGAATTTCTTTATAACTACCATCTTCAGAAACTAATTGATACTCAACACCTTTTAAGGCTTCTTTTGTATCTTTATCTGTCTTTGTAATCTTTAATGATCCATAAGGAGTGTTCTTTACTTGTAATACTTTTGTATCTCCCCAGTTAAGAGTTACTTTATATGCTGTTTCATCTTGCTTATATCCATCTAATGCTAATGTTTCAGTTACAATATATGTATCTGCAACAAGCGTCTTATTTAACTTGATTTGCCCAAAAGAATCAGTAGTGAAATCTCCTACATATTCTCCGTTTTCCTTTATAATATGGAACTTAACTCCACTAATTGCTTTTCCTGTAACACTATCAATTTTTTCAATAATCATTGTTGAATATGGTGTATTTTCAACTTCTACTATTGTTGCAACATTAGACTTAACTTCAACATTTCTAGGAGTTGTATCTAACTTATAACCATTAGCTGTATTTAATTCTTGAACAATATACCAACCTTCATTTAATGAATTAAGATAAATCATACCAGAAGCATCAGTTAGATATTCTCCAATGATTTCGCCATTAATTTTAGATACCTTAAACTTAACGTCTTTGATACCTTGTTTTGTTACACTATCTATCTTTAAGATTTGTAATCCTGCTTTTGCTCTATTTGTAAATTCTAGTTTAGCATTCTCATAATATTTTACTTGAACGTCTTGAATTGTACTATCTAGAAGATAACCTTTTGGAGCTTCTGTTTCTTGTACTGAATACCAACCTGCATCCAAGTTAGCAATTACAATTTTTCCTGTTGCATCTGTCTTATACTCTCCAATTAAATCTCCTGTCTTTGTTGTTACTTTGAATTTAGCATCTTTAAGTGGAGTTCTTGTTACTTCATCTAACTTCAAGATTTCTAAACCTGCTAATTGTTTATTAGCAAATTCAATGATTTGAGATTTGTTGCTTTCAACTTTAACATTTTGTGGTGTTGTGTTTAAAGCATATCCTTCTGGAGCTTGTATCTCCTCAACTACATACCAACCTTCGTCTAAATCCCCAAGATTAATGTAGCCTGTTCTACTTGTTACATACTCTCCAACAATTTTACCATTCATTTTAGATACTCTGAATTTAGCATCTGCAAGAGGTTTTCCAGTATTATAATCTATCTTTAAGATTTGTAATCCTGCTTTCATCTTATTTGTAAATTCAACAATTTGATTTTTATATGGTGTTACTTCAACATCTTGTTTAACATCATCAAGAATATATCCTTTAGGTGCTTCAATCTCTAAAATAGTATACCAACCATTATCTAAACCAGATAAATTGATATGACCTTGTTTATCTGTGCTATATTCCCCAATTAATAAACCACTCTTTGTAGTTACTCTAAATTTTGCATTTTCAAGAGGTACTCCTGTTGCAGCGTCAACTTTTAAGATTTGCAATCCACCTTTTTGACGATTATCAAATTCAACAATAGTAGGTTTATCTCCTCTTACTTCAACAGTCTTTGGAGTATTATCTAAAATATAACCATCTGGAGCGATTGTTTCTTCAATTACATACCAACCATCTTCTAATTCTGGTAAGTTAATAAATCCTGTTCTTGAAGTAGTATATTCTCCAAGAGTTTGACCAGTAATTGTTGTTACTCTGAATTTAGCGTTTGCTAAAGGTTCTCCAGTTTTTTCATCAACTTTCTTAATTTGTAGTCCACCTTTTGCAGTATCATAAAATTCAACTACTACACTTTCTTTAGCAGTTACTTCAACAATTTTAGTTTCAGTATCAATTAAATATCCACGAGGTGCAGATACTTCTTTAATTTCATAAAAAGCAGGAGTTAAGTGTTGTATCTCAATAACTCCCATTTCATTTGTAGTATATTCCCCTATCATACTACCACCAACTTTTGTTACTCTGAAAGTAGCATTTGCAAGTGGTTTCTCAGTAACAGCATCTTTCTTAATAATTTGAATTCCTTTTAATTCTTTATTAGTAAGAGTTAATGTTGTTACTTCATTTTCTACGATTTGGATCTTATGTACTTTTTCATCTCTTAAGTAATTTGTAGGTGCAGATATTTCTTGCACTTCATACCATCCAGGCATTAAGTCTTGAATATTTATCTTACCAACATTATTTGTTGTATATTCTCCTAGCACAGTTCCATCAGTTTGAGTTACTCTATATCTTGCATTTGGAAGTGCTTTTCCTGTATCTTTATCTACTTTAACAATCTCTAATCCAGCTTTCTTATCATTTAAGAAAGTAACTTCATTCTCAACATTGAATTGAACATTAATTATTTGTTCATTTACTTCTCCTAAAAGATAACCTTCTGGAGCTTCAATTTCAGTAATTTTATAATAACCTAACTCATTTACAGGAACTATTACTTGACCGTTTTTGTCAGTTACATAAGTACCAAAAATTTGTCCATCAACTTTTGTAACTTCAAAAGTCGTATTAGCTACACCCTTTCCAGTTACACTATCTCTTTTATTGATTGTAATATTTGCTATTGTATTATTTAGTTTTACAGAAGCTTTTTCTGTGACTCTTTCATAAGGGCTACAAGTAACAAGCATTACTTGCATTCTTATATTCTCTGATTCTGCATAATACATTGGATACGACTTTAAATCAGCAGTTACATTTAGTTTAAACCCTGTTGACTCATTTTCATTAACAGGCACCATTACTTTGAACTTTTCATTAGCTCTAAATGTAGTTTGTTCTGCTCCATTTTCATCTGTTATCTTTGTTCCTGTTGGTAGATCAGATAAATTAAAAGATACTTCATAACTATCAAATTCACAATTTCCAGTAACTTTAAATATTTGTGATTTGTATTGTGGATTTTGTTCATCTAATACTGTTTCAGATGTTTCTGGTGTAATTGTTAGTTCTGGATCTTTATATGTTTCTGTTCCATTTTTTCCAACATCATATAAGCCTTTAATTGCCTCAACCATATTAGCACCTTCAGAATTTAATGAACCATAGTTTAATGGTGCATCATCTAAAGTTCTATAAATGGCTTGTTTTGTTGCAAAGAATGCTTCTCTTTCACTC
>JAFPMR010000154.1 GCA_017411235.1 Bacilli bacterium
TGGTGCCTCAGGTGGGACTCGAACCCACACGATATTGCTACCACTGGATTTTGAGTCCAGCGCGTCTACCAATTCCGCCACTGAGGCATTGCATAAATAGATTATAACATAAAAATTGTAAAAGTATTAAAATTTAATGTTCATTTAATAATTAATTGTTATTATTAAATCACGAAAGGAGAAAAGATAATATAAGATAAAAAATAACAAACAGAAAATACAAAAACTACATATTAATGTTTAAAAAGACTTACACTCCTTTAATAAAACATTAATAATTCATATAAACTCGACTCTGAAGACCAGTTCATTGAACTGGTTTTCTTTTTTATGTTATAATCAATATAGGTGAGTAACATGACAAATGAATGGACAGGCATAGAAATAACCAAAGCGGTAAAGCGAACGAAAGAAATCAATAAAGAACTTAAAAGTGATTTAATAAATGATTGTAAAGAATTAAATCTTAAATATACAGGATTAAAAGTTGGAGAACTAAAAGAAAAACTAATTAATAAACTGTATGAAGATTTAAGACTTTCCAAAGATGAAATCACATTTGTGTCGAGCAAACCAAGTGAAGCTGACATAGAAGATTACATTCAAAAAAAGAAAAATCAAGATATAGCACCTAAGATGGATGCAGACTTAGAATTATTTAAATTTTTAAGAAAGAAGAATTAATATGAAAAAGAGTAAAAACATTATATTAGGGGTTGTAATAGTATTAATAGGAGTAATCTTATTACTAAAGAGTTTTGGTGTAATAGATCATTTACATATTTTCTTTAAAGGATGGTGGACACTATTTATTATAGTTCCAGCAGTAATTGGTCTCTTAACAGAAAAAGATAAAACTGGCGATATAATCGCCTTAATAATAGGTGTCTTATTATTACTAGGTGTTAGAGATATTGTAGATTTCTCATTAATAGGAAAACTAATTCTACCAATCATCTTAATAATCATTGGCTTATCTATCTTATTTAAAGATACAATTCAAACAAAAGTAAAAGACAAAATGAAAGAAATTGATACTAAAGATGGAGAAAACTATACTTCTACATTCTCAACTCAAAGTTTTAAAGTAAAAGATGAATTCAAAGGTAGTGAAATGAATGCTATCTTTGGTGGAATAGATCTAGACTTAACAAAAGCTAAAATAAAGAAAGATACAAAGATTAAAATGTGTTGTATCTTTGGTGGCATAGATTTATTCTTACCAGAAGATGTTGATGTAAAAATAGCATCTACTAGCTTATTTGGTGGAGTAGATGACAAAAGAAAAGATGTAAAAGAAGATTCTAAAAACACAATATATATTGAAGCATTCTGTATCTTTGGAGGAGTTGATATTAAGTGACAACTACTCAAAAAATAATTAAGTATTGTGCTTTAGCATTTGCTCTATGTTTAATAGCAGGAATCTTTAGTGCTATTCTACAAGGAGCACGTTTCATAGGCGAAGCCTTATTTGGTGAATCAGCTAAAATGGATAAATATGTTTATCTAGTAGAAGAAGCTGATCCAGTAAAATATGAATCAAAAAAACTAGTTATAGAAGCTAGTGCTACAAATATCAAAATAGTTAAAGGAACAGCATTCACAGTAAGGACTAATAATAAAAATATTAATTATTATCCAGATGACGAAGAATTAACTATTAAAGAAAAAAATAAAAGAAGTTTCAATATAGGTTCTATTGATACTGAACTAATAATTGAAATGCCTCAAATACATCCATTTGAAAAAATAGAAATAGAAGCTGGAGCCGGTAAAATAAATATTCAAGATTTAAAAGTAGACAAACTAGAACTAGAACAAGGTGCTGGTTCAGTATATATGAAAAATGTTGAAGTAACAAAAACAACTAACATTGATGGTGGAGCTGGTTCTATTACTATTGAAGAAACTACTATGAGTAATATTAAATTAAATATTGGAACAGGTTCATTTAAATATAATGGATACTTAACTGGTATTAATAATATTGACTGTGGAGTAGGTAGTACTACATTAAATCTAAAAGGAGATAAAAAAGATTATCAATTACACTTAGAAAAAGGTGTAGGTAGTATTAAAGTAGATGGTGAAAAAGTATCTAATGATAAAACCATTGGTAATGGAGCTAACACAATTGATATCGATGGTGGAGTAGGATCTATTACAATAAATTTTACTAAATAGAAGAGACTAAAAAGTCTCTCTTTTTTATGCTATAATAAAATAGATAGAAGGTGATTATATGAGTAAAGAAGAACAAATCAGAGAATATGCTAAAAGGATGTTTCAAAACCTAGAAGAAACAGGTGTTTATTTATCTGATGAAGAAAAAGAAGAACTAATATCACCATTTCTAAATCAAGAAGGACCTGTAGATGAAATAAATGAAAAACTATTACAGGCAACTATTGCTTTTAAAGAACGTCATGATAGAACTATAGCTAGTATAGAAGCACCTATAGGTGGTATCGAATTCTATCAAATACCAAATATGCATCATGGTATAACTTTAAATGAACAAGACATTGATTTGTTAAGTATTGTAGGTGCTCAAACACCAGAAGAACTACAACAAGTAGCAAGAACATTACTTAATATACCTACAAATTTAACAGATGTAACATATGAAAACTTAGAAGAGAAAAAAAGAGCATTATTTAAAAGATATACAGATGTCTTAATACCTAAAAATGAATTCTTCTTAGATAAAAGTATTCAAGTAAAATCAATGATTCAATACTTATTCAACATTGGTTTTCTAACAGATGAAGAAAAAGCAATCATCTCAAAGGTAATTAGTGAAGAACAAGATAAATACTTAATCCTAGGTAGATTAAGAGAATCACTACCTCCTAGTAGAGTAACTGAAATATTAAGAGTATTAAGAGACTTAGCACCTATTGAAAAGAGTGGAATAAAAAGTAGTACCTTTGAAGCTTATGTTAATTTATATAATCAACTACCAAAATTCAGTTCTGTAACAATAGATGATCAATTTAAATATGGAAGTATTGTTCTAGGTGATGGAACAATGGTCTTTAAACATTTTGAAAAATGTTTAAGATTTGCTGAAAAGCATAATCTAGAAGTACGTGGTAATTCCTTAATATCATATATGGGATGTCCTGATGATTTATATAATAAAGAACCATCTGAACAAGTTCATGATGAAGCATATAAAGCATTAGATAATTACATTAAAGGAATGTTCTCATTGTTATCACGTCCAGAATATAAAGACCGTGTAAGAAGTATTGATATCTTTAATGAACTATTAACAAGAAAAGGACCAGATTATGTCTTTAGAGGAGAAGCTCCTCAAGATGTCGAACCTTCAAAACTAGATGATGTTAAATCAGGTTGGTTTAAACATCTATCATTAGAAGATATCTTTAAACTAATTGCAGATAACAAACATCTTCTAGAAGGAAAAGTAGATTTCATGTATAATGAAGTCTTCTTAGAAGATCCTAAAAAAATGGAAGAATTCCATAAGATAATGTCTAAAATACAAAAATTTGAACAAGAAAATCATATTCAAATAATAGATACATTAGGAATTCAAATGCATATAGATAGCAGAGTAACACAAGAACAATTAGTAACTATGTTTAGAGAAATGGCTAAATATAATTATCCAATAGAAATAACTGAATTCGATATGACAATGAATAAAGAAGACATTAGAGGTCTTAACGAACAACAAGTAGAAAGAGTAAGACAAATGATTCTTAATGGTATCTTTAAAACTATTAATGGTTTAAGAGAAGAATGTAATATCAAAGGATTTACTATTTGGAGTTTAACAGACAAACACAATTTTGAAGTATCATTAGAAAATGAACAAAGAATACCTAATGGAGAAGAACCAATAGAAACTCTACATGGTGGATATTTCACTGAAGAAATGACACCTAAAGGAGAACAAGTAGAATTAGGTTACCAACAAGAAAAAGCACAACAAGAAGGTTTAGAACAAGACAAACCAAAATCATTAACATATCAACCACCTAAACCAAGAAGAGAAGAAGAAGATAATCAAGGCTTTGCTAATATATTAATAATAGCTATTGTAGTAGGTGGCTTCTTAGGTATCCTATTAGCATTTGCTATGCTAAATATAAAATAACTTTTGACAAATATAATTATATGTATTATTATTTAAACCAAGAAAGGGAGATTATTTATGAAAACTATAATTTCTAAATTACATCATCATAATAATCTGCACTTGTTAATACGACACTAATAATCGTAGGTACAAGTGCTATTTGTGGTGCTTGTATTTAGTTAAATAATAGATATATATTTAAAAGCTATACAGGTACCACTTGTATAGCTTTTTTAAATATAAAAATTAGAAAGAGGATTAATTATGAAAGAAATAAATGAAGGTATCGTTTATTCGAACGATATCAAACTAATACTAAGTGGTTATAATAACTTGGATTATAACTACAATGGAATACTATTACCAAGTAACATCGAAAATCTAAGAAAAGACTTCAAAAAAACTACTCAAGGAATATTTCCTAAAGTAACAATAATCAGTGAAGAGGACATGATATCTAGTATGTCTAATGCTATAAAGGATGTACTAGGTATCTATCCCCATTGTTTCACTAGATAAAATATATTTAAGAATCGACAATCAAAACGTTTACTTTCTTGATTGTACAAGACTAGATAATTCAAAAGAACTAGTATCAAGGAGATTACCAAATGACAAATATAACGTCGAAGCACAGATTCATCGTTTAGCATATCTCTTTAAAAGATTAGGAATAAAAGAAATAATCTTAGCAGATGATGTTGTCTTTAGTGGTTCCGTACTAAGAACTATTATTAATGAATTTAAAGCTTGTAATATAAATGTCATTGGTATCAGAACATGTATCTCAACTAATGAATCATATGAATACTTTAATAAGAACTTACCATTAGGTTTAAAGTGTGAATACTTAATGAGTAATCAAGTAATTGATCAAATCTGTGAAAGAGACTTTTACTTTGGTATAGCAGGATCAGGTATATCAGTTAAAAGAGATAACGAAATACTAAAAGCACCATACTTTAAACCTTATGGTGATCCTGTTAATAGATCATCTATACCAACAATTGAAGAACAGAGATTCTCTCTAACTTGTCTAAGAAGATCTTTAGAACTATGGCAAGAAATAGATAGATTAAATAACCAAAAAACACTCATCAAAGACTTACCAGAAAAAATAATCAATACAAATGAAAATGATAGTGTTGAATATACACTCAAGAAAGGAATGAATAAATTATGTATCAAATAGGAATTATGGGGTCAGCAGCAGACCTTAACTACAATGAAGAATTAATAAACTTTGCTAAAGAATTGGGTAAATTAATTGCTAAGTCAGGAAACATCCTTGTTTATGGAGCAGAAAAAGAATACTCATCTTTATCAACAGAAGCTGCAATTGAAGCATCTAAGAATAATGGTTTAACAGTAGGAATAACACCAGATAAAGGTAAATATGTTTATGGTGACTTTAGACCAACTGTCTTAATACCATGTGGACTTGGTATGGGTGGTGGAAGAGAATTCGTTTTAGTTAATTCTTGTGATGCCATCATAGCTATTTCAGGAGGTTCTGGAACCCTTACTGAAATGGCTATAGCTTATCAAGCAAACATACCAATCATTACCATAGACAAGTTTAATGGTTGGGCTAAAAAATTATCAAATAAATATTTCGATAACAGAAAAAGATTAAAATGTCTTAGTGCATCTTCTCCAAAAGAAGCACTAGACATAACATTAAAAGAATTAGAAAGAAGGGAACAAAAATGATAATACAAAATGTAAAAGGAGGTTATGACTTCCTACCTAAAGAACAAAGAATAAGAAACTATATCAA
>JAFPMR010000155.1 GCA_017411235.1 Bacilli bacterium
ATACTATTAAATAATAATTTACACCCTAAATGTGGACAATTCCTACATACAACATATTCTTTATTACCATCTTTATATATCATTTTATCTTTATCATATATAATATTCTTATTTTTAATAAAATATCCCTTAACATATCCACTAATATTCTTACCTATATCACTAATAATACCTATATTTTTACTAAAATTACTTCTTCTAGGACTAAATAAATCTATATATTTATTATCTTTATTAAGTATCATATCACTAATAATTTTACCAGCTAAAAATCCATTAGTTAAACCCCAAGTATTATATCCCGTCCCTATATACATATTATCTTTAATCTTACCTATATAAGGAAGTCCATCATTAGTCATAATATCAATATTACTCCATAAATAATCTTCTTTTAATCCTAAATCTTTTATCTTTTTCTTTAATTCTTTAAAATTATTATATATATCCATATCTTTATCCAAAGAATGAGAATTACTTAAATATATTAAATAATCTTTATAATTTCTAATAGATATAAAAGGATTACTATAACTAATTAATGATATATTATCACTTTTATATTTAGATGCACTAAGATAAGATCTTTCTAAACTACCTTTAATAGGAAATAAATATGGCATTAAAAAATATGGATAATGACTAGCTAGTACTACATATTTACATTTTATTTTACACTTATCTGTATAACATATATAAAAGTCATTATCTTTATCTATCTTTTTAATACTAGTATCTTCATATATATTATCTTTATCTTCAATTAAACCATATATAAATTTAATAGGATGAAACATATAAGTATCCCTAACACTAATCATATATTTACTATCTACTAAATTATTATTATCTTTATATACAGATATATCATTTAATTTCAAAAATTTCTCTAAATCTTTAATCTTCTCTATCTCTTCTTCTTTATTAGTATATAAAATAGAATTAACTTTTTCTAAATCACAATCTATTTTTCCTTTATTTATTACTTTCTTAATCATATTAATACTATCTCTTTGACTACTTATATATTGATATGCTATATCATCATCAAAATTATTCCTAATCTTATCAATTAAATCATTCTGTAAATAAGTAAGTTTACCTGTACTGTTTCCTGTAACACTAAATCCTATCTTATTTTGATCTACTAACATTACTTTTAACCTATTTTTTCTTAAATGATATAAAGTACTAATACCTGTAATACCACCACCTATGATTAATACATCTACTTCCTTATCATTACCTAATTTATTAAATTTTTTTATTTCCATATTATCTTTCCATATACTAATATTTTTCATATTATCACCATTATTAGTATTAACAAAAAAGAATAAATTATTTCAATTTATTCTCTATATATAAAGCTAATTCATTAGCATATTTATTAATAATATCTAAATCTTCTCCCTCTAACATTACTCTTATTAAAGGTTCAGTCCCAGAAGGCCTAACTAATACTCTACCTGTATCTTTAAGTATATCTTCTACTTTTTTAATTTCTTCTTTTATATCATTATCAGTATGAAACTCATCTTTCTTATCATTAGATACAGTAACATTTATCATTACTTGTGGATATTTTTTCATAATATCAGATAATTCTTCTAAAGATTTATTAAGACTAGCTATAACATTTAATAC
>JAFPMR010000156.1 GCA_017411235.1 Bacilli bacterium
GATACCAAGAAAATATAAAATAGATTCTTGCGATGAATACATTACAAAAGGGTACAACAGCGAAACAAACAAATATTGTGAAAAATTACTTGAGCAAGAATTTAATGATTTACAGAGTGCTAAATAAAGCACTCTTTTTTTTATTGCAAAAAATTTAATTTAATGTTATTATAAAATTGATAGATGAATTATATGTCTACGGTATTTCTATCCTCGCATATAATTATCTATTGTGCGTAACACTACTTTATAGGTAGTGTAGAGTAGATATAAGGGTATGGAGTGAAGAAAACACTCAACCTATTACTCCAAATACAAAAACAAGTGAAATTCTATGAGGTTTGATAATTTGCTTATAGAAACACATATAATTATCAAGGTGGAAATTTATATCTATTCTATGGTGCTTATAAAGGCACTAGAAATGCACATAAACATTTATTTATCTAGTTATGCTAGTGTAGTAAATGCAACGAAAGTTGACCGTGCAAATGGTGATGATCACAGCCATATATAGCAAATTGCTTATGAAATGTGGTTTGTTTTTTGACTAGGAAACTAGTCTTTTTTTTGACTTTTTTTTAATATATGCTATAATAACCAACTCGATGGGGGAAATATGAAAGAACATTATTATTTTGATATGCCAAAAGAAACATACGAATACATAATAAGACAAGGTATATTAAAAGAAAGTAAGAAAGAAAAGACAATACTTGATTTGTGTTTAAAAGGTGAACCAATGAAAGAAATCATGTTTAAAACAGGATATTCAAGTAGAACAATAAGTTACAGAAAAAAAGATATATACTTACGAATTAGTAAGTTTTTATAAAATACATAATTGCGATTATTTGCGATAAATTGCGATTTTTTGCATATTCTTTGCACTTACATTTTACTAATTTTGTGTATTATAACTACACGAGGTGTCTGGAATGTTTCCTGATGCAACATTGATAATAAGTACACCTGGGCATTTAACTTGCTCAAAACAAAAAATTTTGTATGATACGTTTGATCCAAGGAATTTAAGAGTAGAATATGTATGGCTTGTAAAGTAACATATTTTACTTTTTATTTGACAAATTAAATTAATAATATATAATATACCTCTTTGAAAAGGGGGTGAAATATATGCATTGCATAATTGTATATCAAAAAAATAATGGTAAAATATTTGTAAGAACTTATAATTATGACCAAGGCAGAAAAATAGGAGAGGAAACATCAATGGGGTGGAAAGTATTAAATGTGTTATATGAATGTGATGGTAATTATTATCAATACCATAAATATATGAGAATATTAAGAAAAAAATTAAAAAGAAAAGCTAATAAAAAAATAATAAGTAGAACAATAAAAAAAGCAGTATATAACACAATTTCATCACAATTAAGAAAATTGCACGACACTATGTATTAATGTCAATTGACAATAAAATTTTAAAATAATTAAAAAAAATATTGACTAGCTAAAAAGAATATTATAAAATCGAGTTGTAAGGGTTGAAGGAAAAACAAACTTTTGGTTAGTTATATGAACTTAACATAATATATAATACTAGAAATTAGCCAAAAGTAACTAAGAAACTTTTGGTTTTTTTATATCCTTGCAGAGAGGAGAAAACATGAAAAAAAGACTTAAAAAGTGGGTTAGGGTTGTAATTACATTAATAGTGATACACATTAGTTTCTTTATATGGAAACAAACTGGGGTGTTAGGAGAGTTGGCGCAGAAAGATACATTTTATCTAGTCTTATGTATATTAAGTTGGTTTTATTTAATAGTAGGGCAGACATTAATATACGAAAGTATATGGCAATAAGAGTGGGGTTTACAGCAAAGGAGAGTTATGGATGGCTTTATAAAACTATATAAAAGAATCGAAAGTTGGCAGTGGTATAAGGATAGCAATACTAAAAGTTTATTTATTGATTTGTTACTTGATGCCAATTATGAAGATAGTAAAGTTGGATTTGAAATAATAAAAAGAGGGCAGTGTTTGACTAGTTTAAAACGGATTCACGAAAGAACTGGATTAAGTTATAGGCAAATAAGGACAAGTTTAGATAAATTGCAAAAAAGTGAAGAAATCGACAAACAAACGACAAACAGATATTCAATAATAACAATAAAAAAATACAATGACTATCAGAATATAGACAAACAAAAGACAAACAAAAGACAAACAAACGACAACATAAAAGAATACAAAGAAGAACAAGAAGAACAAGAAAGAAGAAATAAATATATTGTCGAAATAATCGACTACTTAAATATGCGAACTGGATCGCATTACAAATACAATAATCAAAACACTAGGGAACACATAAAAGCAAGATTAGAAGAAGGATTTACAGTTGATGACTTTAAAGAGGTAATTGATAAAAAATGTGTTGAATGGATGAATACTGATTCACAGAAGTATTTAAGACCAGATACATTATTTAGACCATCAAAGTTTGAAAGTTATTTGAATCAACAAGTAAAGCTAACATCAAAAAATGTGAATTTATCAACAGAAACAATAAACGAATTATTTGGATAGGAGAAATTTATGGATAAAGAAAAGTTTGTAGGAATATTATCAGGGGCAGGAAAACTATACGGAAAAGAAATTGATAAAGAAACAATGGAAATGTGGTTGTCATTTTTTAAAGACAATACAACAGAAGAATTTAGGCAAGCAATGAATGAACACATAAAAATATCAAGGTTCTTTCCAACGGTAGCAGATATAAAAGCAAAAATATACGAAATAAAAAATCCGAACGAAACTAATACAGAATTATGGGAAAGATTATTAGAGGCAGTAAGGAGAAGTAGCTATTACTATGAAGAAGAATTTGAGAAATTACCTTTATTGCTAAAAAAATATGTAGGAAGTCCAAGACAATTGCAAGAATTAGCACAAGAAGATAGCTCAATTATTCATTCAGTAGTTAAAGGACAATTTTTAAAACAAATTGAATTGATAAAAGAAAATTACAGAGAAAACGAGATCACAGGTAAAGGTAATTTGCTAGTCGATAAAGGATATATACAACTTGAAGAGGTGATTAAATAATGACTTATGATGATATAAAAAAAGCAAATCAATTAATAAAACCGATTGATATTAAAGGTAAAGAATATAGTGAAGTATGTGAAAGAATAAAAGCTTTTCGTATGCTATATCCAGAAGGAACAATAAAAACAGAATTAATAAGCAATGAAGATGGTATGTGTATTTTTAAAGCATATGTTTATTCAACTTATGAAGCACAAAATCATGAAGATGGAATTTACTATGAACAAAAATTGCTTGGTACAGGAACAGCATATGAAAAGGAAAATAGCACATTCATTAACAAGACAAGTTATATAGAAAATTGTGAAACATCAGCAGTGGGTAGAGCATTAGCTATGTGTGGCATTGGAATAGATAAATCAATAGCAAGTGCAGAAGAAGTAATTAATGCAGTTAATAATCAAGAACCAACAGAAGAAGAAGCAAAAGCATTTATCTTTGAATCAGGAAAACATAAAGGCAAGACAATTCAAGAACTATACGAAACAAATAAGCAATATTTACAATGGTGGTTAGATAATGGTCAAAGTGAAAGAATAAAACAAATGATTATGTTAGTAACAGATTTAAAACCAACTGTAGAAAGACCACAAGAAGAATTAATGTTAATAGTAAAATTACAAGAGTTAGTTAATGCTACAAATACCGATTATGAAACATTAAAACAACATTATGGGGTTGAAAGTGATTTGGATATGACAAAAGAACAATTGGAAGATGCAATAAGCATACTGGAGAAAAAGCATGAGAATAACGGAAGATAATTATGGGGTATTTTATCGAGCAGAAGAAATATTAAACAAAATTTATGATGGTTGGAATATAGATGATGACACATTTAAAGGAACATTAGAAGAAGAATCAATATTAACAATGATAGAAGATTTATGTGATGAGATCGAAATGTTGCGAAAAAAGAAAGAAGAAAATGATTATCCAGAAGAAGAAAGAGATAGAGAAAAAGAAGTGTTAGGTATATGAATCCAAAATTAAAGAAATACAGAAAAATAGAAGATGCTTATGTAGAGGATAATGTAGAATTTGTAGCAACTAAATGTAAATGTGGTCATACATTAACATTTCTATCAAGACATCCAAGAACATGCACATATTGTGGCAGATTAGTATATGCAAGTCAAGAAGATGAATTTAAAGAAAAAATGAAAATAATGTTAAGGAGAAATAATAATGAATAAAGTGATTTTAAAAGGTGTAATTACAAGAGATATAGATTTAAGACATACAAAAAGTGATGTAGTAGTTGCAAGATTTACAGTAGCAACTAAAAGAACAACTGCAAACAAAGATGGAAAATATGAAAACGATTATATAAGTTGTGTAGCATACCAACATAATGCAGAAATGATAAACAAATATTTTAGTAAAGGTAGTGGCATAATGGTTGAAGGACATATACAAACAGGATCATACGAAAAAGATGGCAAGAAAATATATACAACAGATGTAGTAGTAGAACGTGTAGAATTTGTTGATAAATTGGAACAAAAAATAGAAAACAAAACAGATTCAGAAATAATTGCTAGTGTTGTAAATGAAGAACAATATCAACTTCCATTTTAGGAGGGAATATGAAAGAGGTATGGAAAGATATTGAAGGATATGAGGGACTATACAAAGTATCTAATTTAGGTAATGTAAAAAGTATGAAATATTTTCATCATGAAAAAGAAGGTATATTAATTGGTGGGATAAAAAAATATGGTTATAGGCAAGTTATTTTAGTTAAAAAAGGCAAAGTTAAATATATGAATGTTCATAGATTGGTAGCACAAACATTTATACCGAATCCTTTAAATAAACCACAAATAAATCATATAGATGGAAATAAATTAAATAATTGTGTAAATAATTTAGAATGGTGTACACCAAGTGAAAATCAAATTCATGCTTATAGAACAGGGTTAAAAAAACCTTTGTGTTCTGAAAAAAATAAATATTCAAAAAAAGTGAATCAATATGATGTGGAGAATAAATTAATAAAAACATATAATGCTGTACGTGAAGCTGCAAGAGAAAATGGGTTAAATCCTAGAGATATATCAAAATGTTGTCAAAATAAAAGAAAACAGGTTGGTGGATATAAATGGGAATATGCATAAATGAAAAAGAATATTTGTTTAATCCATTTCGAATAAAGGAAGTAAGCAATAATCAATTGCAAAAAATGTACGAAGAAACATATAAAAAATTATTACAAGAACCAAATACAATGTATGAGTATGCACATAACATAGAAATATATTCAAATTTAATGTATATATGTGGAGAATGCATTGCGAGATTTACCAGAGAAATAATTGAATTAAAAAACAAAATACAAATTGATACAGCGGTAAATCAAGTACAGGAACGTAATAATTGGAATGTAGAAAAAAATGGTAAAGCACCTGCAATAAGTTATTTCGAGGCATTAGCAACACGAATGAGTAGAGAAGATATAAACAGGTTAGCTGATAAAGAATGTTTTTTAAAAAGATTTAAGAATGCTTATGATAGTTTAGAAGTTAAAACAAATGCATTAAAAAAGAAATTAGAATCAATTAAGTATGAGGAATTTAATTAATAGGAGAATATATGAAAATAGCTAATACAAAAAATATGTCAGATAAGGAAGTATATAATTTATTAAATAATTTATCTAATAAAAATGTGAAAGTATGTTGTAAGTGTGGAGAAATATTATTTAAGCAAGATAGAATTACGTTATATAGAGATGTTAGCAGTGTGCCAAAGAAATTATGCTCATTATGTAATGATTGCTATACTGAATTATTAGATTATTTAGGAGTAAATGATATTTAGAGAAAGGAATTTTAAATGAAGAGGTTATATTTAAGATTCAGGGAATGGTTGAAATATGTTAGAAATTATAAAAATAGCGAAGAAGAAGAAAATACAAGGGATTGTTTATTAAAGGAAAAATACAAAGAAATAGATGCATTAAAAAAAGAAATAAAGAATTGTGATTTTATGAATGAACAAAGAGCAGAACTAATGAAATTACAAGAAAAAAGAATACAAAATCAAAATAAAAAAATTAGGGAATTAAAATTAAGAGAAAAAGAATTTATTGAAAAAATAACTGATGATTTAAAAATAAGGGAAGATTTAGAAAAGAAATTAAATGAAAAAGAACAATCAAGGAGAAAGAGTGCTGGTGTAGTAGGTGGCTTAAAGGCTAAAATAAATCAACTACAAAAAGAACTAGATAAAGATAACTACACAATAGAATATTACAGAAAAAGCAAGAAACCAACATTAGAGGAAATAAAAGCATACGAATATCAAAGAAAAGCAGTAGAAAAGAAAATAAAAAATAAATAAATATATTAAAAAGCCTAATGAATTTTCTAACAAAAGTTCACTCTTCTATCTGTCTATAGTTTACATGAGCGAGTTTGCAAGGCTTAGTTTGGCTCAATTTTATAAAGGAGAGATAATGAAATTTGAAGAAATGATAAATACAATACAATTAGGAGATTGTTATGAATTGATAAAGAAAATTCCTGATAAAAGTATTGATTTGGTTTATATTGATATACCATATGAATATGAAAGTGGTGGTAAAGGTGGCAATTCATTTATTATAAGTGAAAAGGTAAAAGAAACATATCATGAAAAAATAAATCAATTTGCTTATGGTATAGACTATTCAATATTTGATGAATTATGCAGAGTAATGAAGAATATATATATATATATATGGTGTAGTAGAGATCAAATATTACCAATTACAAAATATTTTGTAGAACAAAAGAAATGTAGAGTAAATTATCTTGTATGGTGTAAGACAAATCCAACACCATTTACAAATGATATGTGGCTTCCTGATATGGAATATTGTCTATGTTTTAAAGAGGCAAAAGCACCAAGATATAATGATGGAATAGAACTAAAAAGCAAATGGTATTTATCAAGTAAAAACAAAGAAGATAAAGACAATTTTATCCATCCAACTATAAAACCATTAGAGCTAGTTAAAAGACATATATTACATAGCACACAAAAAAATGACATAGTATTAGATTGCTTTTGTGGAAGTGGAACAACTTGTGTAGCAGCTAAAGAAACAGGAAGAAGATATATAGGAATGGAAATTGATCCTGAATATCACAAAATAGCAGTAGATAGATTAAATGGAATATTAGCAAATGGACAAATTACTTTTATGTATGACGATAAAGGAGAGATATTGTAATGATTAAATTTATACTAGGACTAATAACAGGAATAACAATAGTATTTATACTATGTGCATTAATAGTAGGTGGTGATAAGTAATGAATGATGAAATAAAAGAAATATTAGCATATTTTGAAGAATATGTAAAAATAACTGATATGCACGATAGTGAGCCAATGCTTAATTGGAAAGATTTAAAAATTGTATTAGATTACATAACTAATTTACAACAAGAAAATAAAAAATTATCAAAGCAACATTTAGCAACAATAGATAAATTAATTGAAACACAACAAAGAATAGAAAAAGCAGTTGAATATATAGAAAAATCAAAGGAAATTAATTATAAAACGATAGACACTTTAAGTGAAGAAGTAAAATTATTAAAAGGAATATTAAACGGAGAAAATGTAATGCTAAATAATATATTAAATATTTTAAATGGTAAGGAGTGATGAATAAATGGCAAAAGACAGTAGCAAAGATGAAAATTGGTGGAGAAATGTAGAAACAATAGCAAAAGATGAAAAAATTAGAGAATAATAAAGACATTGTAATATTAAATGAATATGATGAAGAAATATCAGTTAAAGACTTTTTAGAAATGGTGGAAGAAAAGCAAGAAAACAATAATCCAGATAATTTTAATTACAATGTAAAAAATGTAGTTGGTTACAGATTTAGTGATAATGATTTTAGTTAGAGGAGAAATAAATGACAATAGAACAAGCCCTAGAAATAGCACAATTTGATAATAACGATAATATACATTGCTTTCCATATTCGCCTTATGGAATATTAGGCATGATTTATTCAAAGAATGATTTTATAAAGATATTAGAACAAGCCGATAGCATAGAAATAGGCGATGACATGGCAAGAAAAATGGAACATGCAATAGTTGTATATGTAGGAAAGAAATTGCTATATTTTGAGCATAATGAGGATAAATTAAAAGAAATAATGAAAGTAAAAAGAAAAGTAAGGAGATAAAATGATCTATGAGGAATATGAAGCAATATGGAGTAAGATTCGCAAGATAGAAAAGGAATTATTTGACTTAATAAATAAAAGAGATGAATTATTTGATATGACACAACCAAAGTCAAGTAAATTTGATAAAGAAATAGTAGATGGAAAGAATCCAATTAATACAATAGAACAATATGTGATACAAAAGGAATACATGAACGAGAAAATCAATCAATTAAATCAAACATTGGATGACAGGTATCAAATATTAAGAAGAAAAAGGGATGAATTAAAATTAAGCTTAAATATTTACGATAAAATATACTATCTAAGAATAGTAGAAAAGTTATCACCAAAAAGAATGGCATATTTAATACCTTGTGATATATCAACTTTATATAAGAAAATAAAAAACATCGTAGATAAATATCCAATGCTAGAAGATTATTTATATGATAAGAAAAGTTTTAAAAAAAGATAAAGTCGCCACTTTCAGCCACTTTTAATATGCTATTATGATAATGTGATTATTATCAGTATGTCACAGGAACTCGTACTGGCTTAATGCTAGTACACTAAATAATATACAAAAAAATTAAATTAAATACTTATATTTCTATATAAACCAAAAGTAATTTTATTTTTTTTATTTTTCAACCTTAAACTTTAGTATATTATTTAGTGTAGTATCATTAAACTGATACACAGTTCACCCCCATAAGAGCAGAAATGCTCTTTTTTTAATGAAAGGAAAGAAAAATGAAAAAAATAATTAATATTGATGGCAAAGAATATGAGATGAAAGCATCAGCATATACACAATTTGCTTATAAGAATTTAACAGGAAGAAGTTTATTAAAAGACATTCAAAACATTTCTACAGTAGCTGATAAAATAAATGATGATATGTCAATAATAGATCAAATAACAGAACCATTGCTAGATATAAGCTATGTAATGATAGAAGAAGTAAATAAAGAACAAGTAAAGAGTAAAGAAGCATTTCTATTAAGTCTTGATTCTTTGTATGACAATTTAGATTGGATGCAAGAAGTTATTACATTAGCTATATCACCTTATTCCAGGCAACTACAAAACCAAGTCAAATAATACGAGTAACAAAGAATTTGATGAATATGAAGTAGTCGCATTGGCAAAAAGATTAAATATAACATTAGATGATATGAAAGAAATGAGTTTTGTATCGTTAGCAAATATATTATTGTCTAGTGTAGAGGAAGATACAGAACAAACTGCTACACAACAAGATATAGATAGGTATTTTGGTTAGGAGGAAACAATGGAAACAAGCACAGTGAATATAATTATAATTTGTATAACATTATTGTTATTAGATTTAGTAACAACAGTTAGGAGGAAATAATGAAAGCAAAGATAAGATGTATAAATAGTTACATAGATAAAGAATTAAATAA
>JAFPMR010000157.1 GCA_017411235.1 Bacilli bacterium
AAAAGCTACTTTTATTTCTGATATTCATTACGAATTTGATATGGGTCCTGGCGACATGTATATTTATGCTGAATATAAAGGTGTAAAAGGTTGGGCTCCTTATAAATCTGAATATTTCAAATCTGCTGAAGAATATGAAGAGATTTGGGAAGATGAAGAAGATGACTGGGAAGATGAAGAAGAGGAAGATGAAACTCCAGAAATTGAACCAGAAATAGAAGAACCTGAAGAAGAGGAAGAAAAAGAAGAAAAAGGTGAAGTATCTGAAAAGAAATCTCATCGTGATGAAGATGAAGACGATGAAGAAGGATTTGAATTAGATACTAAAGATATCGTTATAATGTGCTGCATTGGTGCTGGTACATTTATGGTTGGTGCTATTATTACAATAATCTTTGTTAATAGAAAGAAAAAGAATAAAGTAGCTCCAGTAGAAGTTGCTCCTGCAACAATTGCTCCTACACCAGTTCAAGAAGAAGTTCCTGTACATGTTGATCCTATTCAACCTTCGGTTGCTAAGGAAGAAGTTGCTGTTGCAACAGACCCTGTACAAGATAAACCTAAGAAAGGTAAAAAGAAGAACAAATAGTTCTTCTTTTTTTATGTTATAATAAACTTAATTTAGGAGGGATAGTATGAATGAAATTAAATGTCCTAATTGTGGAAAGGTATTTCAAATAGATGAGAGTGATTATGAGTCAATAGTAAGACAAATAAGAAATAGTGAATTTGAAAAAGAATTAAGTTCTAGAGAAATACAATATACTAAAGATAAAGAGAGTGCTGTTAAATTAGCAGAAGCTCATTTAAAAGAAGAATTAAGTAATAGTATTAATAAAAAAGATTTAGAGATAGCTGAATTAAAAAGTAAATTAGAATTAGCTAAAAGTCAAAATGAATTAGAAGTACAAAAAGCTGTTGCTGATGCTGATAAGAAGATTAGTGAATTAGAAATTAGAAGTAAAGAAACTAAAGAATCTTATGAAAATAAATTAAAAGATAAAGATGAACAAATAGCATATTATAAAGATTTTAAAGCTAGACAATCTACTAAGATGATTGGTGAATCTTTAGAACAACATTGTTTCAATGAATTTAATAAATTAAGACCTTTATTTCCAAATTCATATTTTGATAAAGATAATGATGCTAGAACTGGTTCTAAAGGAGACTTTATTTTTAGAGATTATGATGATGATAAGAATGAAATAGTTTCTATTATGTTTGAAATGAAGAATGAAGCTGATGAAACAGCTACTAAGCATAAGAATGAAGATTTCTTAAAGGAATTGGATAAAGATAGAAAAGAAAAGAATTGTGAATATGCAGTATTAGTATCTCTTCTAGAAGCAGATAATGAATACTATAATGAAGGTATTGTAGATGTATCTCATTTATATCCTAAGATGTATGTAATAAGACCTCAATTCTTTATACCATTAATTACTTTAATTAGAAATCTTTCTAATAAGTCTTTAGAATATCGTAAAGAGTTAGAAATGGTAAGAAATCAAAATATTGATATTACGCATTTTGAAGATAATATTAATGCTTTTAAAGAAGGATTTGGTCGTAATTTTAAGTTAGCTTCTGAAAGATTTAATAAAGCTATTGAAGAAATTGATAAAACAATAGATCATTTACAAAAGACTAAAGAAGCATTACTTTCTTCAGAAAACAATTTAAGATTAGCTAATAATAAAGCAGAAGATTTAACAATAACTAAGTTAACTAGAAATAATCCAACTATGAAAGAAATGTTTGATAATTTAAAAAATGATGCTGAATAGTATCATTTTTTTTAATTAAAGTGATATACTATTTATATAATAGAGGAGAAACTTATATGAAGAAAAAATTATTATTATTTCTTATGATCTTAGTATCATTATTCATGGTAGTCGGATGTGGCAAAGACGATGACGACGATGATGATGAAAAAAGTTCAAAGAAAGTAAAAGAAGTTAAAAAGGAAGAGGAAGAAACTAAAATAAGTAGTAAAGCTAAAGTAGAAGAAAAAGTATTAGTAGATAGAGATGGTGTTAAGGTTACACTTAAATCTATTGATTATAATTCTTATGAAGTAGTATTTAAATTATTAGTTGAAAACAATACTTCTAAAACTGTAACTGTTCAAGATGATAATGTTTCAATTAATGGTTTAATGGTTAATTCTTTATTCTCAGCTACAGTAGCTCCAGGTAAGAAAGCTAATGATGAGTTATCTATAATGAATGAAGATTTAAAGATAGCTAAGATTAAAACTATTAAGGATGTAGAATTAGATCTTAAAGCATTTGATGATGAAACTTATGATGATATTTTTGTAGAAAAAGGAATTAAGTTTGAAACTGATGCTACTGATTATGTTCAAGAATATAATACTGAAGGTGAGTTAGTAGTAGATAAAAATGGTGTTAAGATTTATGCATTAAAAGTAGATGATAAAGATTCTTTCTGGGGTGCTGATATTTATTTCTATATTGAAAATAACACTGGTAAGCAAATTGTTGTTCAAGCTGAAGATGTTTCAATTAATGGCTTTATGGTAGATGATTATTTCTCAACTGATTTAGCTCCTAATAAAAAGGCTTATGATACTATGACTTTTATGGAAGAAGATTTAAAGAAGAATGATATTAAGAGTATCGACGAATTAGAATTGAAGTTTAAAGTTTGGGATTATGCTTCATATGATGATATTTTGAAAACAGAATCTATAAAAGTATCTTTTAAATAAAAAAGTAAACAATGTTTACTTTTTTTTATATAATAATATTATGAGGTGAACATAATGAGAGAGACTAATTATAACTATGGTGTTGTAGATAAGAAGAAGATTAGAGAAGCTTATATAGCAAGAGACTTTTTTTCTATTGCTATTTTAGTTGGTCTTTTAGTTTTCATTATTTGGGTTATTAAACATCCTTTAAGTCCTGGTTTTTTTGAAAATAATAGTCTTAAAGCTCTTTATGTAACTTTTGCTGGTCTTTTCTTTATTATAATATTTATTGGTTTTACATCTATGAAAGCTGGAGCATTGAAGGCTTATAGAGAACTAAAAAAAGAAGAACAGTATATTAAGAAAATGAATCCTTTTGTTTATCTTAGAGAACTACCTAATGATTTGGGTATAGGTGTAGCTTCATTATTAACAGATTCTACTATTGAAAATGAAAAAGATATAGTAGCTGTTATTTTAGACTTATGTGCTAAGAAGTATTTAAAACTTAAAAAGTTTGGTAGTAAGTATATGATTGAGGTTTTAAAGGAACCTGATGATCATTTATTAAGTAATGAAGTTTATATAATGGAAAAAATTATGGATGGTAAGATAGAAAAGATTAGTTATGCTGATTGGTATGATTGCTGTTTATATGATGGAAGTCATTTAGGACTTTATTATCATGTAGATAGAGAACCAGTACCATTTAATGCTAATAAAGCACTTAGAATAGTTAATTTACTACAATGGTTTATAGCTATTATACTAGGCTTTTTAAATTCATATTTTATGTATGGCAAGTTACTAGAATATAATTTTGATATGAAACTAGTTTATTTATTAGTACCAGTAACTACTATAATATTCTATGTAGTCTTAATTATTCCTTTCTATTTTGTTAAAGGTATTGCAGTTATGTTATCTACTTATAAAAATAATAAAGAATCTAATT
>JAFPMR010000158.1 GCA_017411235.1 Bacilli bacterium
CACGGCAATAGGCGCCATGTCCGTGCAGGTGAACACGCCCTTTTCCTTTTCGTCGCCGCAAGCGCTCCTGGTCCCGTTATAACCAAACCAGGCCCTCGATACGTCACCCAAGGTAAAGGTATAATGGTGATAGTCGATGCTAGATGATAATAGAAAAAGATTTCTTAGGAATGTTAGTATCAAGAGTATAAAACCTAATGGAGTTCTTTGGGTATTTGGTGAACAAGTAAGGACTTATCAATTAACTAAAGAAGATATTAGGTATTTAAGATGGTATCATAATAATCCTAATATTGCTTATCAAGTTGATTGTAGGATGGAACCTAAAGATTATCAGGTTGCTAAAGATAGGAATAAGTATAATCATAATACTCATACTAAGAAGAGAGTTAATACAAAAGGTATAGGTAAACTGATTATAGTTGGTTCTTTAACTATATCTCTTGTTGTAGGTGGTATATTCCTTGCTAATCGTCCTAAGGGTGATAATACGGAAATGACTAGTCATGAGGTATCTATGCAAACTATGTTATCTGGCACTGAAGAAGAATATCCGATTGAAACTAGTACTTTATCATATAATGATGAAGATGTTAGAAGAGTAGAACTTATTAAACATCTATGTGATATATATCAAGTAGATTATGCAACTACTTATCGAGTTATTAAAGAAATTACTGAAGATTTTAGTGGACCAGAATATTTAGATGGTCGTTGTATTGGTATTACTTGTAAGGGTGTAGAAGTTCAAGCAAGTAGTGAAGAAGAGTTACTTGTGTATATTGTTAGAGCTATTAAACAAGTTCCTCAAAGATTTGGTTTAGATGAAAGTATTCATATTCATAATGGATACAATTCAGGAACTGATTATTATGCACAGATTAGTGATGTGTGTGAAGTATTAGGTGTTGATAGAAATCTAATGTATGCAATAGTAAGATCAGAAACTGGATTTAATAGTGAGTTATTTAATAATAGTAATAATCCAGCTGGATTAAAGGGAGTTAATGGTGTTGATGAATGGTGGCAGTTTGATACTAAAGAAGAAGGTTTCTTAGAATTTGGTATGGAATTGTTAAAGTATTATAGAAAATTAGGAATAAGTCCGAATGATATATCACCAGAAACTATTAAAGCTATTGGTAATATACATGCACCATTAAGTGATGGTAATGATAATTGGTTACCAAATGTATTAAGTTGTTTAGAATATGCACAGAGTAATGAATATCAATTATTCGGTGGAGAAGAAGTTCATGGATTGGGGAGATAGAAATGTATAATATTATTGATGGAAACAAAGCTTGTGCTGATACAGCATATTTATTTAGTGAAATAGCTAGTATTTATCCTATTACACCAAGTAGTCCTATGGCTACAGAAGTTGATGTAATAAGTCATACTGATAGAAAAAATTTATTTGGAGACTCAGTAAAAGTAGTAGAGATGCAAAGTGAAGCAGGTGCTGCTGGAGCATTACATGGTGCTTTAATAACAGGTTCACTTGCTACAACATTTACAGCATCTCAAGGTTTACTTTTAATGATTCCAAATATGTATAAGATAGCTGGTGAATGTTTACCAGCAGTAATCCATGTTGCAGCAAGAACACTTGCTTCACATGCTTTATCTATTTTTGGAGATCATAGTGATGTTTATGCTACACGTGCTACAGGATTCTGTATGTTAGCTTCTACTAATGTAGAAGATGCTAATATGTTAGCTGCTGTTGCTCATTTAAGTGCTATTAAAGGTAGTTTACCTTTCTTACATTTCTTTGATGGTTTTAGAACTAGTCATGAAGTAAATAAGGTAAGAGAATTAGAAGATAAGGATGTCTTAAAATTAGTTGATTTTAAAGCTATTAAGAAGTTTAAAGATCGTATGCTAAATGTAGGTGCTGGTATCCAAAAGGGTATGGCTGAGAATGAAGATATCTTCTTCCAAAGTGTTGAAGCTAGAAATGAATTATATGATCAAATGCCTGATATTGTTAATGATTATATGATGGAGATTAACAAGATTACTGGTAAGGATTATAAACCATTTAATTACTATGGTGATAAAGATGCTCAAAGAGTTATTGTTGCTATGGGTAGTGTATGTGATACTGCTAAGTTAGTAGTAGAGGATATGGTTAAGAATGGAGAAAAAGTAGGTTTAGTAGAAGTTCATTTATATAGACCATTTAGTGCTAAATATTTAATGAATGTTTTACCTAAGACTGTTAAAAAGATAGCAGTATTAGATCGTACTAAGGAAGCAGGATCTACTGGAGAACCATTATATTTAGATGTATGTAGTGTACTTAGAGATACTAATATTAAGGTAGTAGGTGGTAGATATGGATTATCTAGTAAGAATACTACTCCTCAACAAATATATAGTGTATTTAAGATGTTAAATACTGAATTAAAGAATAATTTCACTATAGGTATAGTAGATGATGTTACTAATTTAAGTTTAAAAGAATATCCATATGATTTAAATTTAGGATATCAAGAGATTAAGATATTTGGTTTTGGTTCAGATGGTATGGTTAGTACTTCTAAAGATATTATGAAATTAGTAGGTACTAATACAGAGAAGTTTGTTCAAGGTTATAACCAATACGATTCTAAGAAGAGTGGTGGAGTTACTATTTGTAATTTAAGAATTGCAGATAAACCTATTAATGCACCATTCTATGCTACAAGTCCTGGTATGATAGTATGTACTAAGTCAGAGTATTTATTTACTTTTGATATGATTAATGATATTAAAGACGAAGGTATATTTGTTTTAAATACTAATAAGACTGTAGATGAGATAAATGATTTCTTACCTGATAAGGTTAAAGAGATTATTAATAAGAAACATGTTAAGTTCTATATTATAGATGCTGATAAGATAGCTATAGAAGCTGGTATTAAGGGTAAGATAAGTAAGATAATGCAAATGGTTATTATGAATTTAATTGAGTTCCCTAATGCTTTAGAAATGATTAATCATAGTATTGAGAAGCAATTTGCTGCTAAAGGTGATGAAATCATTAATTCTAATAAGTTAGCTATTACTAAAGCATTAGATAATTTAGTACTTGTTGATAAGAAGTTAGTTGTTAACAACAAGAAAGATGAAATAGTTAAAGATGTTATAGAAACTATTAATGCTAGAGAAGGAGATAGTTTACCTGTATCTAGATTAGTTCCATTTAGAGATGGTACATTCCCTTGTTCTTTAACTAAGAAAGAAAAGAGAAGAGTAAGTACTCAAGTACCTAAATGGATACCTGAAAATTGTATTCAATGTGGTCAATGTGCTATAGTTTGTCCTCATGCAGTAATTAGACCATTTGCTGTAGAAGATAAATCTAAAGGTATTCCTATGTTA
Organism: Bacilli bacterium; assembly: GCA_017411235.1. The sequence continues at coordinate 3,373 of JAFPMR010000158.1, forward strand.
GGTAAAGATGGATATAACTATGTTATTGAAGTATCTGAAGCTGATTGTTTAAGTTGTGGTTTATGTATTAATACTTGTCCTGGTAAAGCAGGTAATAAGGCATTAGAGTATGGACCATATGATGATGCAAAACAAAAAGAAGCTAATGAATTCTTTGAACATTATGAAAATCCTAAAGATTTATTCCCTATAAGTACTATTAAAGGTAGCCAATTTAGAAAACCTAAATTTGAATTTAGTGGTTCTTGTGCAGGATGTGGTGAAACTCCATATGTTAAGTTATTAACTCAATTATTAGGAGATAAATTAGTTATTGCTAATGCTACTGGATGTTCATCTATATATGGTGGATCTGCACCAAGTACTCCATATTCTATTCCTTGGGCGAATTCATTATTTGAAGATAATGCTGAATTCGGTTATGGTATGTTACTAAGTTTCAATAAGACTAGAGATAGAATTCAAAGTATTATGGAAGCTAATATGGATAAAGTAGTTCCTGAAATAGCTAAGATATTTAAGGAATGGATAGAGAATAGAGAAGACTTTGATAAGACAATGGCTATTAAAGAACAATTATCTAAGTATGATATTCCTAAAGAATTAATTGATTTATTAAATTATATTCCTGCTCGTAGTGTATGGACACTAGGAGGAGATGGATGGGCTTATGATATAGGATTTGGTGGTATTGACCATGTATTATCTAGTGGTGAAAATGTTAATATTTTAGTACTAGATACTGAAGTATATTCTAATACTGGTGGTCAAGCTAGTAAGTCTTCAAGAATAGGTCAAGTAGCACAATTTGCTGATGCTGGTAAGAAAACAGCTAAGAAAGACTTATTCAAGATTGCTATGAGTTATCCTAATTGTTATGTAGCTAATATTTCATTAGGTTCTAACTTCATGCAAGCTATTAAAGCTATTCAAGAAGCAGAAGCTCATGAAGGTCCATCTATTATCATTGCTTATGCACCATGTATTGAACAAGGTATTAAGGGTGGTATGATTAATAGTTCTCAAGAACAAAAATTAGTTGTTGATTGTGGTTATGTTTCATTAATGAGATATAATCCTTCTGAAGATAAGGTTTATATGGATAGTAGAGAACCTGATTTCAGTAAATATGAAGAATTATTAAATAACGAAGTAAGATATTCTAGCTTAGCTAAGAAGAATCCAGAGGGTGCTAAAGAAATATTAGAACTTAATAAGCAAGAAGCTATGAAACGTTATGAATATTATAAAAAATTAAGTCAAGAAAAAAGTGAGTAATTAAACTCACTTTTTTTATTACATTGTTTTTTTCTGAATTAAACTATTTAAATCAATATGATATTGATCTAAGATTAGTTGAGCATATTCGGCGAAGGTCATTCTTTTTTGATGTAATATTTGTTTTAATGTTGTTCTAAAATTACTATGTAACATTCTTTCTCTTAGGTTGTTTTTACTTGTTATATATTTACCATCACCTGTATCAAAGAAGGCATTAACATTAGATATACCATTTCTATTGAATCTAATAGTCATAGCTTCTAATGCCTCGATTAATAATCTATTAGTTTCTAGTATTTGTCTTTCAGTCAAGTAACTAATATTAGCACATGTAGCATAGTGTTGCATGTAGTCATCATAAGTAAAGTTAGGATCATGTACTCTAATTATTAAAGATACTATTTCTTGATAATTCTTTTCTTCATCTTTATCTTTCCAATCTAAGATAGTTTTTAGATTTTGATTACGACGAGATATAAATTGATCAATATATAGTCTTCTTATATATTCGTAGAAGTTTTCAACATTAACATTATTTAAGGTATTAGTTTTTCTTCTATAATCCATATATGCTTTTATTAATGTTGCTACTGTAGAGTTATAACTTTCTGAACCATCTACAGCCATTGCTATACCATTTTTTTGGAATGCAAATGGATTAGCTTGTATTAATCCTTCTTGCAAGTAAGGATTGCGTGATACAAAATCTAATAGTTTTTTAGCATCATCTGGATTTATTAATCTGACAACAATATCATCGAATCTTATTTCTCTACCTATTTTAGATAGGTGAGAGATATTGTTTTGTTCTAAGAAATCAAAGATCATCTTAGCACCATATTCAATATGGTCAGAATCTAAAGGTATATATATTTTTATATGTTCATGACTCATTCTTGCTTTGTTATCTTTAGATACAAATTGGCAGAAATATTGCCAATAAGGACTTACAAAGCAATCTGTTTTACGGCTGTCTGAATATAGTTGAATCCAGTTATTGAAAGTACTTTGAGGATTACAGTTAGGATCGATAGCTGCAGGATTCTTTCTAAAATTAGGATTAGTCTTAGATTGTTGAATACTTAAGTTAATTCTACGATCTTCCATTTTGACACCAGTAAAGATTAGATGGTTATAGAATGTACGATCAGAGAATTCTTTAGTTGGATTTTCTCTATATAGTTGAGCCCAGTATTGGAGTATTTCATTTATTCTTTGATCTTTATTCATTTTGATCACCATTATTTATTTCATCTATATCATTTTCAGTAAACTCTAAAGTGTCTTCTAAATTTTCTTCTGGTACTTCGTATGGTTCAACTGGAGTAGCATAATCTAGTGACATTTGTTCATCTGTAGCTTCTTCTAGTTCTATTTCTTTTCCTTGAAACATTACTTTCATAAATACACCTCCGTATACTATAAGTATTATATCAAATTATTAAAATAAAAAGAAGCAATTGCTTATGCAGCTGCTTCTATTTTATTTAAGACTTTCTTTTGTCTTTTTCCTTTAGAATGGTATTTTTCCATTGTTTCTTGTTTATGTTGTAATTTATTAAATTGATTAGTTAGATTATTTCTTACTCTAGTAATAGATGCTTGATAGGCTTCATCTGTAGCTAATTCAGGATATTTAGCATATGCTTGTTGTTCTATATATTCTAGTTGTACTAGGTCTTTGTATGCTAAGTCTATAGCGCCATCTAAAGCATCTTGACCTTTTTTAATACTTTCTAAATCTACTGGAGTATAACGATTAGCTTTTCTATTTAAGAATGCATGAGCAAATCCTAAATGGTTATCTACTACTAAACCTATAGTAAATAATCTAAAGTATTTGTTTCTTACAAAAGGGAAAGCAAGTAGGGAAGTCATTTCTAATAAGAATGATGCTTTATTAAAACGATGCATCATGATTCTTCGATCAGTACTAGCTACTTGTTCTTTTGTCATACCTTCTAGTTTATCTAGTTTCTTTAATAAGTTATTATTAGTTTCTTCTTTATATTCTAAATGCATTGCTTCTATTTCATGTTGTAAACCATTTATTTCTGATTCTTTAATAGTATCATCTAGTTCTTTCTTTTCAAAAGCTACATCTTTTTCTTTAGATGTTTTTAGTTTTTCTTTAGCACTTCTTAGTTCTTCTTCTTTTTTCTTTAATCTTTCTTTTTGGTCTTTAGTTAGTTTATCGCCATATTTGATTCTATTATCAGATATTCTATCTAACATTTCATCTATTTTCTTTTCTTCAGATTCGTAATCTTTTTCAAAGAAATCATTTTTAGCAGCTTCTTTTTTAGCTTCATAGATTACGTCTTCTGTTTTGTTATTTAGTTTATCTAGTTTCATATCTAATGAGATATCTTTTTTATC
>JAFPMR010000159.1 GCA_017411235.1 Bacilli bacterium
ATGTCTTTGACTCTAGCATTAGTACAAATATCTATATCAGTAGAAACTATACCTAAGAGTTGATCTCTAACATATCCACCAACTACATATGCTTCAAATCCATTATCTTCAATCTTTTTTAATACATCTGTTACTTCCACCATTATCACCTCTTTAATTATAACATTTATCAAAACATAAAAAAAGGAATACAAAAAAATTCCTTTATTTAATATACCCTAATTTTATTAATCTTTCTTCAATTACACTTTCATCTCTATTTCCTACAATTCTACTAGAAACACTCTCTTCTTCCCCATCCTTAATAAAAATAGTTGTTGGTGTACCTGAAATATTCGCAATATTATTTAATCTTGTCCTTTCATCTTCATTAAGTAAATCTTTTTCAATAAAGTAAGCTTTTAGTTTGTGTTTTTTTAAAACGTTTTCTAATTTAGGTTTATATGATACACATGCAGAACATGTACTTTGAGTTATAACAAGTATAAAGCTATCTTTCTTCTTTAACATATTTTCTAATTCGTCAATATTTATTTCTTTAAGATTACTAAAAGAAGGATTTTTTGCTTCTACTACCAATGTAGCTTTCTTAGTTACTTCATTTTTATAATTATCGAATGCTACAACATAAACATCATATGTTCCAGGTTTACTATAATCATTAACTTTATCTTTAAATGAATAACTACATCCACTATAATCTGTACAACTAGAAATAAAGCTATTTACAGATACCTTTTCTCCTTCTTTAATAGTAACATTCTTAACTTCTAAAACAGGTGGTGTTGTATCTTGAACAGAAATTTTACCAGTTTTCTTCTTTCCTTTATAAGTTACAGTAAAAGAATAATCACCAACTTCATAAACATTAACTTCAGATAGATTTATGTCATATTCCTCTGGATCATCATTAACTCCAGGTACAACATAATCCTTATAATCTCTAGAAAGAGATTCACCTAATTCTATAGTAACATCTAAAGTTTGGAAACTCTTTTTATTAGACTCTTTTTCTTTATCGTTATCTTCCTTTAAGTCTTGTATTTCATCATTCATTTCATTAAATTTATTAACAATTACAACAGTTACTACAATACCAACTATTAATACAATTGCTGCAACTAATCCAACAATAATTCCCGTCTTCTTATTCATACTATCACCTACTAAATTATAACATAAAAAAGATAAGAATTACTTCTTATCTTAATGTTTCAATTCTCTCATTATAATCTTCACTCTTACAAATATAAGAACCTGAAACCACCATATCTGCTCCAGCATCCTTAACCATTTGTATAGTGTCTTTATTAACGCCACCATCGACATTAATAATATAATGATATCCATTTTCTTCTCTTAAGTCTTTTAATGTTTCTATTTTATATAAAACTTCTTCCATAAATTTTTGACCACCTTTACCAGGTTTAACACTCATAACAAGTACTTGGTCAATATGATTAAGTAATGGAACAATATGACTTACTTTAGTTTCTGGATTAATAGCAATACCAACTTTCATATTAGTATGTCTAATCATATTTATAACATCAATTGGTCTTCTATGTGATTCATAATGCAATGTTAAATACTCAACATTTGGTATCTTAGCAAAATCTCTAACATACTTGTTTGGAGAACAACACATCATATGAACATCTAATTTCTTTTGACAACCCTTAAACATTTTTTTAATATCTTGAGTCGTAAAATTAGAATTCTCAACAAATTGACCATCCATCATATCTACATGAATATAATCTGCTGTTGATTCATCAATCTTTTTAATTGTTGTTTCTAAATCATAATCACTACTAATAAATGACACTGCTACTTTCATTTTTCCAACTCCTTTAAAAATGCTAAATAATTATCATATCTAGATTTTAATATTTGTTTATTCTCTACAGCTTCTTTTACTCCACAATTGCTTTCTTTATTATGTAAGCAATCTCTAAACTTGCAATCATAATTAGCAAATTCAATAAAAGAATCTTTTAATTGCATTTTATCCATATCTTTTAAATCTAATGCTGAAAATCCAGGGGTATCAGCAATTAAACCTTCACCAATTTCATATAATTCAACATGTCTTGTTGTATGCTTGCCTCTTCCTAAAGCTTCACTAATTTCATCAGTCTTAATATCTAAACTATCATCTATTCTATTAAGAAGACTACTCTTACCTGCTCCAGTTTGACCAGCTAACACAACTAATTTATTTTTTACTATCTTTTTAATCTCAGTAACTTCTGTATTATAGAATACTTTAATACCAATCATTTCATAGTAATTCTTTAAATTCTTAACATATTCAATTTCTTCTTCTCTAACTAATAAATCTGTTTTAGTTAGAATAATAACTGGTTCAATATCATTAAATGTAACTACACTAATTAATTTATCTAATAATACCAAATCAAGATTAGGTTTCTTAGTACTTGTTACTATAAAAGCCATATCTACATTTGCTATTACTGGACGATCAAGTTGATTAGTTCGAGGTAGAATTTCTAGAATATAGTTATCTTCAGGATCAATTATTACATTGTCTCCAACTATAGGACTTATACCATCTTTTCTAAATCTACCTCTAGCGCGACAACCATAAAGTTCTTCACCAACTTTAACTGTGTATAAATTACTTATTATTCTTGTAATTTTACCATTCATTTTATGTACCTAACATAGTCCGCCGCAATCGCCGTCTTCATCAGTTTCATTTTCGTTACCATTTTCAGTTCCGTTTCCTTTAACAGCAACTTTGATCTTTAATGTTGTACCACTTGCAACAGTTGAACCAGCTGATCTACTTTGACTAATAATAGTTCCAGGATTATATGATGAACTAGGAACTTCTTCAATTACTAATGTAACACCATGTTCATCACAATATTCTTGAATCTTATCTGTCTTTCCATTATATGTTCCATCAGTAAAGTCAGGATATGTTTCATCTACTCTAGGAATATATAATGTAATACTATCTCTAGCACCTAGTTTCTCACCAGGTTTAACTGATTGTTCAATTATTTGACCAGGTTCATATTTCTTAGAATCTTTTACTTCTTTCTTTTCAACATATACATATACACCATGTTCTTCTAAAGCACCTTTAACTTGAAGATATTGTTTACCAGTATAATCTTCAACAGTAATCTTAGAATCACCAGTAGAAATGTATAATGTTATTTTTTGACCTTTAGCTCTCTTAGCTCCAGCTGGAGGACTAGTCTTAACAACTAAACCTTCTTCAACTGTATCATCACTAATTTCAACAGCACTATCTGTTACTTCAAATCCAGCATCTTGAATTATTTCAACAGCTTCTTTTTCAGTCTTACCAGATACATCAGGAACTTTTAAATCCTTTTGATTAAAGAACTTAGATCCCATAAATACGACAGCTGCTACAATAACAATTAAACCAGTGAATATTGAAGCTAAAACAATTAATAATTTGTTTTCTTTCTTAACTTCTTCATCAGTTACTTGTTTAACTTTTAATTCTTCAGTTTCATCGTCTTCATCTTCTGCACTAATAGCACTCTCTACTTGTTTAGTAAACTTCTTATTATCTCCATCCAATTCTGGATATTGATATTCTAACTTAGGTTCATTTAATCTAGATTCATCTAAACAAGTCTTTAAATCTTCATACATTTCTCTAGCATCATTATATCTGTTCTTAGGATTCTTAGCTGCTGCTTTTAGAATTACATTCTCTACACTTTGTGGTAAATCAGGTAATTCATCTCTAATACTAGGAAGTGGTTCTTTTAAATGTTTTAAAGCTATTTCTACAGCATTTTCACCTCTGTATGGTAATTTGCCTGTTAATAACTCATACATTAAAATACCCATTGAATAAATATCACTTTTTAAGGTACTACCTTTACCACTAGCTTGTTCTGGTGGTAAATAATGA
>JAFPMR010000160.1 GCA_017411235.1 Bacilli bacterium
CTATCTGACTTCCCTAAAGTTAATAAGAAGTTGATTGATGAACATATTGAACATCGTATGGATTTAGTAAGAAGCTTAATTTCAATCGGACGTTTCGTACGTGAAGAAGCTAAGATCAAAGTTAGACAACCACTATCTGAAGCATTACTAGATGGTGCTAACAAGAAACTAATTGAAGACTTAGTTCCTGAAATCCAAGAAGAATTAAATATCAAAGAAATCGTCTTTGTTGATAACTTGAACGAATATATGAATATGTCTGTAAAACCTAACTTCAAAGAAGTAGGTAAAGTATTCGGACCATTAATCAAAGAATTCCAAACTAAACTTGAAGGATTAACTTCTAAAGAGATTTCCGAATTACAAAGTGGTAACTCAATTACAATGAATCTTGGTGGTGAAGATAAAGAAATCACTCCTGAAATGGTTGATATTCGTATCTCATCTAAAGAAGGATTCAATGTTGGTATGGAAAACAATAACTTCATCATCCTAGAAACAACTCTAACAGATGAATTAATTCTTGAAGGTATTGCACGTGAAATGGTATCTAAAGTACAACAATTACGTAAGAATAAAGACTTCAATGTAGTAGATCGTATTAAACTATACTACAATGGTGATACTGATATTGATAATTGTGTAATTAAATTTAATGAATATATTAAACATGAAACATTATCAACAGATATTGAGAAGAAAGATAACTTAACAGAAAAATATGACTTAAATGGTCATGAATGTTATATCGATGTAGAAAGATAAGAAATTATCTTTCTTTTTTTTATGTATTAATGTTATAATAAATAGAGAATAGGGGCTGATTTAATATGCCAGAAAATAATATTAACAACATGCCAAACAATAACGAAGGACAAAACAATAATCAGGGTGGAGGTATTACACCTCCAGGTGGCGGAATTCATTATGAAAAAATAGAAATCCCAAAAGAGTATTATGATAAGCTTGCTGAAGAAGAACATGAAAAAGCAATGCAAGAACAAAAAGAACAACAACAAGAGAAAGATAACAAAGAAGCCAATGCTAGATTATCTAAAATCGGTATCGCTGCTATCTTCAACTGCTTAATCATAATGGTTCTTTTACATGTAGCATATAAGATTAAAGATATAGCTATGTTAGCTATACCAATTGTTGCTGTAGTAGGTACAATCTTTGCTTCTATAAAAAGTAAAAAAGAAAGTACCTATCATACATCTGTCCTAATAGGTGGTATGATTGGTGCCGTAGTATCCTATGTATTATCCATGGTAAAAAAAGGAGAAGCGGATTACTGGATGCATTTTGCTATCTCATGTGCTATTGCAGCATTTGTAAGTTACATAATATGTAGTATAGTTCATAACATCATAGCAAATAGAGAAAATATTAAAGCTCTAGGATTTATAGGAATAATACTATTCTTTGCAGCCATAATTGGTGTACCATATTATTTCTATCAAAAAAATCCTGAAGAAATATATAAAATAATCTTCATGAAAACAACTGAAGTAAAAGCAGAAACAGAATTTGAATTCATTGTTAAAACTCTAAAAAATAGATATGGCATTGACTTTGAATGTCAAAGTACAAAATATAAATCAAACGTTCAAAAAGGACGTCGTTTAACTCAAAGAACTTGTACACCAATTAAAAATTCTGAAGTAAGAGTAACAGTAAAAAGTTTAACTTATAAAGAAGAAAAAAATCAGTACATCATCATGGATGATTACTTGGATATAATGAAATTAAATGACTTTAGATCAACTCATTCAAAAGCAATAATGAGTTTAACTGGATCTACTATCACAAACTTCTATATTTATCCAAAAGAGAATTGTACATTTATAGGTGACTGTGCTCAATGTCAAGAATACTTTGATAATTATGAGAATGAAATAAATGTTGATAAACAATATGAAGCATCTTCAAAACTAAATCATGAATCATATTTGAACCTAGATGCTAAAGATATTGTCAATAGTGGAGAATTTAAATATGTAATTGATATAATTGGTATCTATGGACCAACAGTAGACTTAGATGGTTTAGTAAATACTGTCTTAACATATTTAAATAATCAAGGATTAAAGAATAAATTTGGTTTCCAAATAACAATATATGAAACTAATGAAAGTGGAGATATTAGAAAAGAAATCTATAAGGTAACAGGGGACGCAAGTAGTGATCAAGTATTTAAAGAACCGAAAGTAGTTGCTAAACATGAAAATAATAACGATAACCAAGGGAACTAGATATTTTGATGAATTTATTAATCTAACTTATCATTGGGGAGATAGATTTAACACCTACGAAGAATTCAAAAAAGAATACCAAGATAATATAGATAATGATTTACCAAAACTTAGAGCATTAATAATCAATGATACCGTAATTGGTCTTTATGAAATAAATGAAAAAGATGGTATTGATAATGCTGACTATGCTCCATATCTAGCTAATGTCTATGTAAGAGAAGAATATCGTAAAAGAGGATTTGGTACATTACTAATAGAAGACTCTATAAAATATACCAAAGAACTAGGTTACGAAACCTTATATCTACATTCTAGATTAGAAAACTATTATGAAAAATATGGCTTTAAACTAATCGATGTAGTAAAGACAGATCATGGTGATAAAAGAATATTTAAATATGAAGGTAAGTAATATATACTTACCTTTTTTATTTTTGGTATAATTTAGACAGAGGAATAAATATGGAAAAAGTTGTAATTGAAAAATTAGATAATCAAGGTAGGGGAATCTGTTATATAAATGACACTATTACTTTTGTACCTAATACACTTCCAGGTGAAGCAGTAGAGGTAGAACTAACTAAAGTAGCTAAAAAATATAATGAAGCAAAAGTAATAAGTTACATCAAAAAAAGTGAAAAAAGAATCGAAGGAAAATGTCCATTCTTTGGTCACTGTGGTGGTTGTGAACTATTACATTCTACCTATGAAGATACATTAAAATATAAAAAAGAAAAATTAGAATCAATCATCTATAGGTATGCTCGTATAAAAACAAATATCGATATCATACCTAGTGATAAACAACTAAACTATCGTAATAAAATAACTTTAAAAGTAGTAGATTCTAAATATGGTTATTATGAAACAAATTCTCATAATCTAGTACAAATAAATAACTGTTTACTAGCAGAAGAACCAATTAATAACTTTATCAAAGATCTTAGTTATTTAAATGTTAAGAATGGTGAAGTAGTAATAAGATCTAACTACAATAAAGAATTGTTGATAGTAATAGATTCTAAAGAAAAAGTAAACCCAGATATTGAATATTTAAAATCTAAACATAAAATAGTAGGTATCATCTTAAATGATAAACCTCTAGTAGGAGATACATCATTTATAGAAATAATAAAGCATATGTTATTTCAAGTATCATATGATTCCTTCTTCCAAGTAAATAGAGGAATTTGTTCTAAACTATTTAACTTAATCGAACAAGAAGTAAAAGAAGATGAAAAAGTTTTAGATTTATATTGTGGAGTTGGTACCTTAGGTATTAATGCTACTAAAAAAGCCAAGAAAGCTTATGGTATAGAAATAGTAAAAAACGCAGTACTTAATGCTATATCAAATTCTAAAATAAATAAAA
>JAFPMR010000161.1 GCA_017411235.1 Bacilli bacterium
GGTAACAAGAATGAACATGAATCAGTTAGAGGAATAAATACTTATGATCGAACTATTAGAGGTTTGGAGTTATTAAAGAAATCTAAGAATAAAGTAAGAATAGGGTCAGTTATTCATGCTAATAATGAAGATGATTTAGAAAACTTAGTTAAAGATTCAATTAAACTCTCTGCTAATGAAATAATATTTTCAATAATGGAACCAGTAGAAGGACAAGATAAGTCTTTAGTTAAAACTAAGAGTAATGAAGAATTAATTGAAAATATTAATTCATTAAAAGATAAGTATAAAGATATAATTGTTAACTGTAACTTTGATAGTCAACCAGCATTTGTTAAGAGATGTCCTGGAGGAGATAGATTCTTATATATAAACAATATGGGATTTGTAAGTCCATGTACTTGGGTTTATGAAAAGAATAAGAATTGTATATCTAAGATATCTTTAAGAGATAACAGTTTAGATGATGTTTTAAAAGATAAAGATATATCTATGTTTTTAAAACATAAAGAGAAAGGAATATGCTATGGAAAGATTCAATAAAGTATATCCTTTTACAACTGAGAATATAGCAGGTTATATGGATATGGATTTAACTGGAAAGAAAATAATAACAGTTACAGGATCAGGAGATCATATAATTAATGCCATATTAAAAGGTTGTAATGATATTACAACTTTTGATATTAATCCATTGACTAAAGAGTTTATGGAATTAAAGTTAGAAAAGATTAAAGAATTATCTTTAGATGAGTATCTAGAATACTTTTCTAACTTAGATGAAGATAAATATAATTATAAATATTTTGATATTCAAAATAAAATTGATTGTAATCTCTATCTAAATGAAGTAAATTATAATATAATTAAAGAGAGATTGGATGAAGTTAAGATTAACTTCATAGAATCTAATGTAATCGATTTAGAACTTAGTTCTAATTATGATTATATGTTTTTATCTAATATTTCTGATTATATAGAGATGTTTTGTAATAATCTAGTTGATTATAAGAAGTTAATAGATAAGTTCTTAGAACGTGTTAAAACAATCTATTTTGCTTATATCTACGATATTAATAGTACTTCTAAGAGAAGTGCTATAGATGATATAGATAAAGTTAAAGAAGTATTTGGTAAGATACAAATTAAAAAGTTTAAAACTGCTTTAATCAATGTAGATGATACATTAGATGCAGTATTAATAAAGGAGGCTTAAAATTATGGGAGAAAGTAGAGGAAGTTCTGAAAGTAGAAGCTATAGTACACCATCTTATAGTAGACCAAGTAGAAAGAGTTCATCTAGTGAATCTAGAGGATACTCAAGTGAGAGTAGAGATGGTTTATCTTATCAAGACTGGTTAAATACTGATCCATGGATTGCACGTGGAGGTTTAAGTAGTCAAGGTGAAATGCGTCAAGCTTATAATGAATGGGTTAAAGAACAAAAAGGAAAAGGTAGAAGAACTAAGAGTAGTTCTTCATATGGAAGTTCACAACCAGCTACTAAAAAATATAATTCTATTGATGATGTAGATAAGCTTATTAAAAAGCTTGAAGGTACTAAAGAAGTAGAATCTAATTCACCAGCTGTTAATGCAGCTTTAGAAGCTAAAAGAAAAAAACTTGAAGAATTAAAAGCATTAGTAGCTCAAGCTAAAGCAGCTGAAGCTGAAAAGAAATTACTTGATGCGATTCAAAGAGATTCTGAAGAATTAGATAAAGCTATTAAAGGACTTAAAGGAAGAAGTAAATAATGGAAAACATATATGAAGATTTGCACTCTAACCAGAAAATTTTTATATATGAAATGTTAAAAAGGGGTATAAAAGTACAAATACTAGACGCAGAGAAAGAAATAATTAAGGCATCATATAATGGACATGATGAATTAATAATAGATAGAGATTCATCTATTATGCCTTATAATGTTTCTGTCTTAGCTGGAGATAAAGGTTTTACTAAGAGAAACCTAATAGCTAATGGTATTACTGTACCTATAGGAGAAACCTTTTTAGCTAAAGATATTAAGTATATAAAAGAAGCTTTTAAGGTTTTAAATTGTCCTGCTGTTATTAAGCCATCTTTTGGTTCTCATGGATATGATGTATATACTGATTTAAGAACTGAAAAAGATGTAGAAGATGCTATTAATAATCTTATTGAACATCGTGGGGATGAAACTAGGATAGTAATAGAAGAATATTATGAAGCTCCAGAGTATAGAGTGTTTGTTACTAAAAAAGGTGATTATGCAGTATTACTTAGAGATCCTGCACATGTATATGGTGATGGTATTCATTCTATTGAATATTTAATTAATCAAGAGAATTATAATAGAATGAATCCTCGTACTAATGCTTTATGTGAAATACTAGTAGATGATGAATTAGTTAAATATATTAGTAAAAAAGGATTAACATTAAATAGTATTCCACCAAAGGGAGAGAAAGTATATTTAAGACCTAATTCTAATGTAGCTATGGGTGGAATCTGTGAAGATTATACAGATAGAGTACATCCTAGTGTTATAGAAATAGGTTTAAAGGTCTTAAAATCATTTCCTGGTTTACCATATGTAGGAATAGATTTTATGACTAATAATATAGAAGAACAACAAACTGATAGTAGTTATAGAATTATAGAAATAAATACTGTTCCTGGAATTCATATGCATTTTAGACCTGCTATAGGTAAATCAAGAAATATAGCTAAGTTTATTGTAGATATGATATATCCTGAAACATTTGATATAAAAGAGGTAGAACTAGATGAAGAATCTATTAAAAGACTCTAAAGCTTATTATGAAGATAATGATTATTATGAAATATTTAGTATTGCAGAAGATAGTGAAAATA
>JAFPMR010000162.1 GCA_017411235.1 Bacilli bacterium
ATAAGAATACTTGTTTAGCATATCTCATGAATTGAAATTCATTTTCTAGTTTTAATTTCCATTCTTTAATAGCACTATCTTTATCCTCAATAGTATCCCATTTATTAACTACTAATACTAAACCTTTACCAGCATCAATAGCATAACCTGCTATATGTTTATCATGTTCAATAATACCTGTAGAGGCATCAATTACAACTACACATACATCAGATCTATCTATTGCTTTTAAACTTCTAAGTAGACTATATTTCTCAACAGATTCATATATCTTTCCTTGTTTTCTCATACCAGCTGTATCTATAACTGTATACTCTTCGCCATTATATTTAAACTTAGTATCAATAGAATCTCTAGTCGTACCAGCAACATCTGATACTATAGATCTTTCTTCATTTAAAATAGCATTAACTAAACTACTCTTACCTACATTAGGTCTTCCTATAATACAGAATTTAACACTATCATCAACATCTTCTTCATTCTCATTAAAGTCTTCAGTAATAGTTTCCATTAACACATCAAACCCTAAATTATGAGAAGCAGAAATAGGAATTACATATTGAAATCCTAATTCATAATAGTAATAAACTCTTTCTTCTTGCATAGTATAATTATCTAGTTTATTTAAAGCTACAATAACTTTTTTACTAGTCTTCATTAATAAATCACGAATATATAAGTCATTACTTGTTAAATCTTCTCTACCATCAACAACAAAAACTATAACATCAGATTCAGCTATAGCAATTTCTGCTTGTGCTTGAATATCTTTATTAAAGTCTCCTTCTCCTAAATCAATACCACCAGTATCAATTAAAAGAAAAGTTTTATCATCGTAAGTAACATCTCCATATATTCTATCTCTAGTTACACCAGGAGAATCCAAAATAATAGATTTTTGTTCCTTAATTAAACGGTTAAAAATAGTACTCTTACCTACATTAGGTCTTCCTATTAAACAAACAGTTTTTTTCACTATTATCCCCTCCAATTCGTATGTATTTTAGCATAATTATTATCTTAAGTAAACTTTAGATAAATAAAAAACTATTGATTATACACCAATAGTTTCAACAGGTCTTGGTCTTCTATTCTCTGGATGATCATATTCATAATGGAATTCATTACGATGATAAGCTTTAAGTCTATCCACCATGATTTTCTTTATATCATCTTCACTTAAATCTTGAGGTGTCATATCTTTATCTTTTTCATCTCTAAAATTCAAACCTAGCTTTTCTCTTATTTCACGAAGTAAACCAGCTTCAAATTCACCAAATCTTTGAACTCTATTAGCTTCTCTTCTTGTATTAAGTAGTTTACTTAAATCGTCCATAGAAATTTTTCCTTCGTCATCAATCATTTGCTTTTCTACTTCTAAACGACATTTTGTTAGCATTTCATTCTTAGTTTTTGTACTCCAGAATGATTCAACCAATTTCATACGAATATTGGCTGCTAAAACACGTCCATCTTTAAGTGTCTGTGCAAGCATATTTCCTAAAACGATTTTTCTTTGATTAATAGCATCTCTATTTGGATATTCAATTAAATTAATATTATACTTTTGAATACTAGGTACAGCACCAGTATTAAGCAACATATCATTTTGTTCTCTTCTAGAGTATATCATTCATACCACCTACTATTTTCTTATTCTAAATATATATTATCACAAAAATAAAAAAAAGACACTACATTTTAGTGTCTATTATATTTTCAATTAGAGAATATATTTCTTCACGACCCTTTTTAGTTATAGAAGAGAATAAAACTATATTATCTCCTTCTCTTAAGTCAAAAGATTCTCTAAATATCTTTTCATTCTTATCTTTTTCTTTTTGTTTAACTTTATCAAACTTCGTAGCAATAATAGTTACATCTAAATTATAGTATTTCATAAAGTTATACATTAAAAGATCATCTTCAGTTGGTTTATGTCTAAAATCTACTAATAAGAATACCCTTTTCAAATTAGTACGATTAATCAAATATTCTTCAATCATTAAACCGAATTTCTTTTGTGTTTCTTTATTAACTTGTGCATATCCATAACCAGGTGCATCTACTAAATAAAAGCGATTATTTACTATATAAAAGTTCAAAGTTTGAGTCTTACCTGGTGTAGCACTAGTATGTGCTAAATTCTTCTTTTGAACTAATGTATTAATAAACGAACTCTTTCCTACATTACTTCTACCTACCAATAAAAACTCTGGTAGATTATCTTCTGGATATTGACTAGTTCTAGCTGCTAATACTTTTAAATCTGCGGTCTCAATTTTCATATATACTTCACCACTCACCCATATTTAAACAAAAAAAAGAAGTGATGTCAAATCACCTCTTATTAATCAAATACAGATATATTAAACTGATGTAACTTAGAAGAACTATTTGCTTGGAAGTATTTACCTTCTGTTTCATCAGCAAGTTTCTTCAATGTTGTTGAATCCAAATCAGTTCCTAAACCAACACTAATAATCTTAATATCTTTCTTCTTAGACTTTTCAATTATCTCTTCATAACTCAAGTATTCAGTAGAATTATCATTATCAGCACCATCAGTTAAGAAAACAATATACTTCTTATTATCTTTATCACTAAATAGTTTTAAGGCTTTAGTTAAACCAGCTTTACCATTAGTACCAGAATCATCATTATATCCATCATCATTAACTAGATTATAAACATCAGTCATAATCATGCCTTTTCTTACATCATCATTCTTAATACCATCACTTACAACACTACTAGATTTCTTAAATGATACAACTGCAAGTTTATAAGAATCATCCATAGAAGAAACTAAATTAGCAATAATTTGTTTTCTAACATAAGTAGGATCACTTTGTTCCATACTTGCTGAAATATCAATAACAAATACTACTTCAGCAGATGCCTCAACTTTTTCGCCAGTTGATTCTAAAGAAATTTTATCTAATTCTTTACTCTTATCTACTTCTACTTCTTGAGAACCAGTTTTATAACCAACTTTAGAATAAGTAATAGCATATTCATCTGGAGTTAACTCACTAAACTTATACTCACCATCATTATTAGTATATGTAGTAAATGAAACACCGGTATTCTTAATATATTTAGCTTCTACTTTAACATTAGCAATACCATCGCCACTATCTTTATCTACAACTTTACCAGTAGCTTCTACATATTCAATTTCTAACATCTTAGTATCAATAAATGCTTGTTTAATAATATCAATCTTATCATCTGCTAAACCAAAATTCTTGGCAGTAGCCATAACAGCTAACGCTGTATCTTCAAATGATGCATTAGATGTTAGCATAAATAATGAATTAAACCAAATCTTAGCCATTTCTTCTCTACTAGAGAATGCTCCATTCTCATACATTAAATACGCAGCATGATTTGGTACACCAGAATTGATATGAACTCCACCATTATCATATTTTTTCCAATCTTCTAAATCAATACAACGTTCAATACATTTTTGTTTAATTTTTTCTTGTCTTTCAGCATCATAATATTTTGTATCTGTAGGGAAATAATAATCTCCACCTTTTTCTTTAGGTTGTTTAAATTTATTAGGATCAGCCATATCTCTTATTAAGAAATCAGCGCCTTCACCAACTTCAAAATTCTTACCTTCAATTAAGTTACCCATAATATCAGCATAAGCTTCATTTAATGCTCCAGATTCTCCCTTATATACTAATCCAGCTGTATATTGAATTACAGCATGTGTATATTCGTGCGCAACTACATCCAATGCCATTGAAATAGGTTTACCATTATGATTACCGATTACAAAGAATTCACCATCCCAATAAGCGTTATCTAGATCATCAAATGACCATAAATCATTACCTGCACCTAATAGAATATAAATCTCTGAACCTTTATTATCAAAAGATCTTCTTCCTAAATTTTTATAATAATCATATACAAATTCATAATTTGCCATTGTACTAATAGCACCTTTAATGAATTCTTGTTCTGGTGGTGTATTATACCCATATAATAATTTACCATCATACAAATTAGTAGTAATAGGATTATGACCACTTGTTTGAAGAAGATAAGTTAAAATGTTTAACCAATCTCTATCCCCATTTCTACATTTTACAGTTCCAATTCCCTGACCGTCTTCTATAACAATATTTCTTTCAGGATCTTTAAATTGGTAACCTAACAAATTCTTATCTAAGTTTATTTTATGTTCTTTTTCATCTAAACCTATACCAGTATAAACATATTTTTCACCCTGAGTTTTTGCATAAGAGTCGATAATCTTTCCGTCAACACCAGATACAAAGTAAACCGTCTTACCATAAGAATCATATACATCTACTACATAAACTAAATAAGGTTTATCTTCATAGAAATATATTTTCTTTTCTGTGCTTTTAATTTTATATTCAATATCTTCTGCTTTAGCTTTTTCTAAGTCTTCAATTATTTTTTTGATATCATTTTCAGATTTTTTATATTCAGTATCAATCTTTAAATCTTTATAATAATGTCCTACAACATTAACAACTTCTTTATCTTTAACAGTAATAACTAATTCTTTACCATAGATCTCAATATTATTATATTTTTGTCTTACTTTATAGTAATAAAAATCAGCACTCTTATCATCTGAAACAATATTAAATACATCTTTAGATGATTCAAAACCATATAAATCTTTTAATTCATCTAAAACAGCATAAACATCATTTCTACCATTAACAATAGTTGATACATTCTTACCATCGACAAATATAGGAACTTTTTCAGCATCAAGAACAATATTAGGATTGTTAGAAATACCAATAATGTGATTAGAAGCAGTTTCTTTTTTATTTAAATTCTTTACTAAAAAGAAAATACCAGTTCCAATTCCAGCTAATAGAATTATAACTAATACAATAATTAATATTTTCTTTTTCATTATGAATCACTCCTTCTAGTCACAGTATGCTTGTACTCTTCTTCGTACCACCATACACCAATTCTTAATTCTTTAATAGTTTTACTATATCCATTATCAAACTTAATCATGTAATAAGTCTCTCCAATTTTTCCAGCTTCACCAAAAGTCCAAACTAAGTAAGTTTTATCTTCTTTAAAATAACCTTTTTCCTTACCCATCTTCTCTTTAATCGCATCATAAGAAGTATTATTCTTAATTACATCATTTAATAAATAATTAGTATTACTATAGAAGGTAGCTTTTATAAGAATAGTATCTTCATACTTACATCCTTCTTTATTTCCACAATAAAACATTCCTAGGAATTGTTCTTTATTATCTTTAAGAACAGATTGTACATATATCATGTCATAACCAATCGCATCATCATTAGATATATATCTACTATCAAATACATATCCTTTTTCTTTTAGTTCTTTATATGTTCCACCTAATTTAAGTTCATCATCACCTATCATGAACTTACCTTTTTTACTCTTAATATCGACTAAAGATTCAACTTTCTTAGCATCCTTTGTAGCATGTTGATATATTTTTATACCACCAATAACTACTCCAACTATTACAGCAATTACAACTAATAAAATAACAACTAATTTAATAGTCTTCTTTATCTTTGTATTATCTTTTTTAGTCTTCTCTACAACTGGTTCTGTAGTTTTTTCTTCCACAGATTCAGTAGTAGATTCTTCCTTTTTTACTTCTTCAGTAGTTTCTATTTCCTTATTATTCTCTTCCATACAAACTCCTCTATTCTATAAGAATTATAACATAAAAAAAGAGAAATAAATTCTCTTTTTTACTCTACAGTAACACTCTTCGCTAAGTTTCTTGGTTTATCTATATCACATCCATTTAATTTAGCAGTATAGTATGCAATTAACTGACATTTAACTACTACTAACATACTTTCAATTAAATCAATTCTCTTAGGAATAAGTATTTGTTCTTTGTATAAATCATGATCTTCAAGTTCATTATTAGTTATTACAATACTTAAAGCTCCTCTAGAACATACTTCTTTAACATTACTTATAGTCTTAGCTGCTATATCATCATCAGTAATAATACTTAATACTGGTGTTTTTTTATCAACTAAACTAATAGTACCATGTTTTAACTCACCAGCAGCATATGCTTCACAATGTAGATAACTAACTTCTTTTAGTTTTAAAGAAGCTTCCATACATAATGCATAATCAACTTTTCTACCAATGTAGAAAATATCTTTATGATTATATATTAAATTTGCAACTCTCTTAGTATCAGCATCATCTTTAATTAATTCTTCCATATCTGCACTTAATGACTTATATTCATCTAGAATTGATTTTTTTAAGTGTTTATTCTTAATACCTAAGTAGCAAGCCATTATAGAAAGAACAGCTAACTGACACATATAAGCTTTAGTAGTAGCAACTGCAATTTCTGGTCCTGCTTTAATATAAATAACATTATCAGATTCTCTTGCTATAGAAGAACCAACTACATTAACTATTGCTAACGTATCAATTCCTTCCTCTTTAGCTTTTCTAAGTACTGCTAAAGTATCCGCAGTTTCACCACTTTGACTTATAAGAATTATTAATTCTTTCTTATTATAAATATGATCAGTATAACGATACTCAGATGCTATATCAACATCTACATCTACTAAACCATATTTCATTAACAAATTTTTACCAACTAAACCAACATGATAAGCACTACCACAACCTATTATTGTAATATGTTCATATTGATCTAATTTATATTCATCTAATAAATTAATATTATCTAAATATGGATTGATTGTATCCATAACTACTTTTGGTTGTTCATTTATTTCTTTTAACATAAAGTGTTCATAACCACCCTTTTGAGCAGCTTCTTTACTTCCATCAAAAGTTAATAAATCTTTTGGACATACATTTCCGTTTCGATCATAAATAACAACATCATCACCATCTAATACTGCATATTCATCATTTAGTATTAAATAGTACATATTTGTAAATTCTAAGATTGCTGGTACATCTGATGCAATATAATTACCGTCAGGACTTACTCCGATAATCAAAGGACTATCTTTTCTAATAGCATATATTTTATCTTCACCATCAACTAAAATACCTAAAGCATAACTACCTGTTAATAAATATTTTAAATCAGCTAAAACTTTTAACATATCTCCTTTAAGAGCATACATCTTATCAATTATAGCAGCTATAACTTCTGTATCTGTTTCACTTTGAAATTCATAATCTAAAAGACCACCTTTAAGTTCATTATAGTTTTCAATAATACCATTATGAACAACTGTAATCTTTCCTACTTTGTGAGGATGACTATTAACATCACTTGGTTTTCCATGAGTAGCCCATCTAGTATGTCCAATACCAATATTACTCTTAATCTTAGGATCAACCTTTTCTCTTAAGTCTTTAATTCTTCCTTCACATTTTATTATTTTTACTTCATTATTTTCGACATATGCAACACCTGCACTGTCATAACCTCTATATTCTAGAGATTCTAACCCCTTTAATATTTTTTCAAGGCAATTTTCCTTACCTATGTATCCTACTATTCCGCACATAAAAATTTCCTCCATATTAAAAAATATGGAGGATTAATATTTGTTATAATTTTGATTTTACTTTTTGCTTAATCCTAACGTTTCCACAACTACGTAGTAACACCCGCCGAATCTTTCGAAAATTACTAACCTCGTCATCCACTATGGGACCTGGCGCTAACTATTGACTACAACCTTTCTCATCTCTAGCTTTAACTACATTATAAAGGATGAGCTTCATGAGGTCAAAAAAAAGAAGTAAATTGACGTCAATTTACTTCTATTCAAAAACGAATTCAATACTATTAAATATTTCATCAGCGCTAACTAATACAATATCAAAATAATCACTATCAGCTTCATAATAAGCAATAATTAACTTAGCGTCTTTCTTATAAATATTAACAGCAACCTGTTTGTTACCTTTCTCATATAAATATGAATAAGAATCATATTTATCACTTATATCAGAACTTCTATTAATTAATTTATATCCTTCGTTTTGTTCCTCAATACTATATGCAATATCATCAATCAAATCATCTAGACTTGTATCAATATAATTACTATCTAATATTTTACATTGAATTCTTATTTCACTTTTTGTTTTTTTATGTATTAAATACAATTCGTCTTTATTATTTTTAACCTTCCAAGTTGTATCATAATTAACTATAAAATTAGCATTACTATATGTTTTAACTCTTACTTTTGAACATAGTATAACCACTATAGTAATAAAAATAGCAAGTAATAAAACAATAGCAATAATTTTTTTAACCTTTTTATCCATACTACTTCTCCACAATTAAAATTACTACATAGTTATAACTTTCTTTCATAACTACTTTATAATCTCCATTATCATAAGTCTTTTGATCTTTTTCATCTTTAACAAGTCTAAATCCTTCTCCATCTAATGCATTAGTAAAATTGACAAGGAAATATAATGAATCTATAGAAGATGAATTATTAGCAAGATATCTTAAACTCATAATGTGATTTGCATATGAAGCTTTAACTAATTTTAAATTAACATTTTCATTTAGATTACCTATCTTAGATAGCTTATTCCACTTCTTCTTAGGAACATTATTATATTCTTTTTCATCACTATACTTTAAGTAATAACTATCTTTAAAGTCTATTAATGGTGTACTCTTTATCTCTTCAAATCTTTGACTCATTAATATCTTTTGTAAATCTATTAAATAATCAGTACTATTAGCATATGATAACTCAGAATGTAATTGATCACTAACAACAAAACCAACTACTTCTCCATTATTATTAAATAAAGCACTACCTACATCACTACTTGATGCAGCAAGTAAGTTTTTCATTCTTCCATTATCTTGTGAAATAAAAGTTCCATAATTAATACTAAATCCACCATTATTTCTACTATTAATCATGAATAACTTATCATCTAGTTTTAATGAAGAAACATTAGCTAAACTAACAGTATCTCCAGCTTTTTTATTTAATTTAAGAACCACAACATCATAATCAACTTGTGCAGCAATGATTCCTTCTACCTTATATGTATTGCCATTAACATCATTAACATAAATATAATTACTATCAGTTAAAAATTGTTGAATTAATGACCAAGTAGTAACAACAACACCTTCACTTAAGAAGAATCCACTTCCATACATATTACTACCATTATCAATCATTCCAGTAATTTGCACGACCTTATTCTTATTACTTTGATAAAGTTGCTTTAATACCTCATCATCAACATTCTTAGTTCCATCACTTTCCAAAGATAGATTATTATAAGAAGATCCTATAATATCACCATTATCTTCTTCAGTAGCTAATTTCCAAAAGAAATCTTCTAACTTAGAACCAACAGTTATCCATGGATAATATACTCTATATTCTCCATTATCTTTCTTTAACCAATAAGTTAAAACAACTTCATTATCTTTATCATTAACTTTAGCATCTTTAATATAAGCAAATGCTAATACATCATCATTAAATGGAACTGTCTTAACATCACTTATATAACCACCAGTAATCTTATACTTCTTTAATTCAGAAAAATATGTATCTCTAAAAATAGTGCCAGCTAATGTTTTACTACCATCATTTCTATCAATATACATATATTCTGTATATTCTTTTTTCTTAGTATCTTCATCTTTATTACTTGTAGTAATACTAATCATATTCTTAACTAATTTAATAGCAGCTTCATCATTAACAATTAACTTACTAAAGTCATCTGTTTCAATCTTATAAGAAGCATCTAAAGAATTAGTTAGATTCCTACTACGAGCATTAACATCAATCTTATCCATATCGACATTAAATGCATACACTATGTTAGCAGTAAGAAAAGAAATCAATATAAATAATAACTTTTTCATTCTCCTACCCCCTACAAATAACTCAACAATACTTCAACAATCAACCTACTAGCAGGTTGTGCTAATTCACCATTTAAATAACAATCATGGAATGCTTCAGCAATTGTCTCATCGTATATATAAGTACCTGACTTATCTTTAGCCATTGCATAACCAGAGATAGATTCTCTAAATTCATTAAATGTCATATTATTACGATAAATAGCTTTATATTTTTCATAAGCTTCTTGGACCATTTGATAACTGAAATTACCAATATTAAAGTCATCATAAACTTCATACATAACCTTAACATCACTTGCTTTAACAAATACTAATAAGCCACTCTTATGATGATTACATAAAGCAACATAAGATAAATAATGTCCAAATTCATGAGCTATGGTACTTGATCTATTAGCATTAGGTGGGAAATATCCACTCTTTACACCATAACTAACACTATTATTAATCTTAGCATTATTTAAGAAATATTTAGCATTCAAAAGAATTTGTGACTTAATAGCTGCAGGATATTTAGAATTATTCTTACTAGTACCAAAAGAGAATAATGGCATAAATGCTGCTATATATGTTGCATCTACATTAGCCAAAGTAATATTCGTTAAATAACCTCTAGCTTTTGGATAATTATTATATATATAAGCAACTACATCTCGTAGTTCTAAAGCAAATTCTTCATCCATTTCACAGAAATTAACTGCTGTAATTCCATACTTACTAATAATTTCATTTTCAATAGCAACAATCTTAGGTAAACAATTACCTTTTTGACGATTACTATCACTAGCAATCAATCTATATACATCATTAATACTATTAAAAACTAACAAATCAAAGTATTGATTATCATAAACAATTGAAGTTAATCCTACACCAGAAGTTCCACCTATCTGACCAGATTTAGACTTACCAGTGTATTGTAACATCTCATCATCTATTGATGCTGTATTAATACTACCTTGTTGTGTTATTGTCTTAGTTTCATTACCAAAATAGAAACCATTATTAGCATAACTTCTATATAAAAATAAAGAAATCAATACTATCAAACACACGAAACAGAAAGCAAAAAATCCTCTTCCACTATTTCTTTTTCTTTGATAATTAACATTAACAGCTACACCTTGTTGTACTGGTAACTCATTAGGTTCTACAGTATATAAAACTGGAGGTTGATAAGATTCCTCTCTATTAGAAACCATTCCAGAAACAAAATCTGCGTCTACTGTTTTTGGCTGATTTATTAATTCTTTATAAGAACTACTAGTTGGATTTCTAAAAGTATTAGAAGGTGTTTGTTGTTGTTTATTCTTTCTAACATACTTAGCTTTACTACTCTTAGCACCAGTAGTATTATCATGATTACTCTTAGAATAAACATTATAGAATTTACTATTTCTTTTATTTTCTTCTTTTTCCTTAGCAGTTTTATAATCTATATAATTATTATAATTCTTTAATTCAATATCTTTTTTATCGTTTTTCTTTTTAAAACTAATAAAAGACTTATTAGCTACATTTGTTCCAGATTGAGATACATTTCCACTTTTAACATATTTATTTCTATATCCCTTCTTTAATGGAGAATTACAAAATGGGCATTTGCTACCATAATAAGTAGAAGGAATTGGTTTGTTACAATTTCTACATATCATTTCTACACCTCCATTATCATTTATAATTATACCATAAAAAAAATATAAAAAACCATTAACTTTAGAGTATAATGAAAATAGGTGGTTACATGAAAAACATAACATACATCTTTTTAAAAGAAGAAAATAATATTGCCGAAAATATAAACTATATTACTTATAAACCTTCTTCATTCTTAGAAGATATAACAAAACTAAAAACTAAGTATATAGCATTTATAAAAGACTATAATAATCTAGATGAAGAATACTTCCCTATTACAACAGAAGTATCTGATGAAGAATTCGATTCATGTTTCATTAACTACACTATTGAAATAGATGGTAAAACAAGAGGTACTGAACTATTAGAAAAATATGAAGCAGATAAAAAAAGACCATATGTAGGAGATTATATTTGGAGTTTCATCTTTGATAGAAAAAAATTCTTAGAGTTATCTGAATCAGAAAATAAAACACCTGAAACAGTAGATAAAATATTTGAAAAACATATTGGTATTCCTAAACATCTAATTCATCATATACCTGATAAAAAAATATTAGAAACCTTTATGTATGTAGATGAAAAAGAAGTAATAAGAAGAAAAAATGTCTTCTACTTAGGAACATATATAAATGGTAGATTTAATGGATATGTATCTTGGTTATTAAACTTAGGAAAATGTTTTGGTAAAGATTATAAAATGACAATTCTATACGATAAAATAATAGATGTAACCAAAAATAGAATGGAAAGATATTTTGAAGTAATAGAAAGAAAAGAAGATTGTAACTATATATGTGATCGTCTATTTGTAACTTACTCAACATACTTCTATCCAAAGAATATTCATCACTTAGAAGAAAACTATTTATTTATTCATGGTAACATGTGTGACTTTCATAACACTCGTAAATATAAATGTGATAACTATACTAAATATATTGCTGTATCTAAAACATGCGCTAAAAAAGCTAAAGGATTCTATCCAACAGACAATATAGAATATATTCTAAATCCATTAAAAATACTTCCTGAAGAAGTATATCCACATTTAAAACTTGTATCTGCTCAAAGGTACGACCCCGTAAAAAGATATGATCGTATTCACAAGATATCTCAAATACTTGATGAATTACGTATTCCTTATACATGGAATGTCTTTATGGATAAAAAACCATATAAAAACGAAGTATATGGTGGAGTTGTCTACAGAAGATCAGTAATCAACCCATTACCATATATAAAAGATGCTGACTACTATGTACAATTAAGTGATACAGAAGCATTCTGCTACTCTGTAGCTGAAGCATTATATCTTAATACCAAGGTAGTTGTAACACCACTAGAGTGTTATAAAGAATTAAATATAGATGAAAGCCAAGGAATAATAATACCATTTGAATACTTTGAAGATGGAAATAAAAGAGAGCTTGCTAAAATAGTAGTTAAAATGTATCAAGAAATTGATCGAGAAATAAAAAATAAATTAGATCCTTCAATGTATGAAGGATACAATAAATTATTAAAAAAATAAGATTCCATTTGGAATCTTTTTTAATGAAAAAAGAAGAAGATTACTCTTCTTCACCAGAACTTTCTTTACCAGCTAAAACTTCACGAGGTTTAGAACCATTTTGTGGTCCAATAACTCCTCTTTCTTCCATAATATCAATTATTCTAGCTGCACGATTATATCCTAATCTAAATCTTCTTTGAATTAGAGAAGCACTAATCTTACCGCTCTCCATAGCAAATTCAAAGATTTCATTATATAGAGGATCATCATCTGTTCCTCCTGGACCAGAACCAATACCATTGCTTGCCCCACCAGGTCCTTCATTGGCAGCAGCCGCAAACTTAGAATCATAAACAGCTGTTTGTTGATCACGACAAGCATTTATAACTCTTTCAATCTCTTCATCAGATACATAACATCCTTGAATACGATCAGCAGTATTTTGACCCATTGGTAAGAATAACATATCACCTTTACCTAATAGTTTCTCTGCTCCTACACCATCTAAAATTGTACGAGAGTCAACTTGTGATGCAACAGCAAATGCTATTCTTGAAGGTATATTAGCTTTAATAATACCTGTAATAATATCTGTACTAGGTCTTTGTGTAGCTGTAATCAAATGAATACCAGCAGCACGAGCTAATTGTGTAATTCTTAAAATAGAATCTTCAACTTCTTTTTTAGCTACTAACATTAAGTCTGCCATCTCATCGATAATAACAACAATATATGGCATCTTATCTTCTGGACGACCTTTTTTCATCATTAAAGCATTATAATCATCTATCTTCTTAACTTGATTTTCTGCAAACGCTCTATAACGATCATCCATCTCTACAACTATTCTTTGTAATGTTGCAGATGCTTTCTTAGGATCAGTAACAACTGGTAATAACAAGTGTGGTACACCATTATAATTAGATAACTCAACTTGTTTTGGATCTACTAATACAAGTTTTACTTCATCCGGTTTATATCTCATCAAAATAGAAATAATAATACTATTTGTACATACAGATTTACCTGAACCAGTAGAACCAGCAATAAGCAAGTGAGGCATCTTTGTAATATCAAAGAATCTTGGATTACCCATTAAGTCTTTACCTAAAGCTGCTTGAATACCTTTATTAACATTAATACTTTGTAAAATACCTCTAATCTTTACTGCAGATATTTCACCATTAGGAAGTTCAATACCAACTGTACTCTTACCAGGAATTGGTGCTTGAATACGTACATCTTTTGC
>JAFPMR010000163.1 GCA_017411235.1 Bacilli bacterium
CAGCAGGAATTGCTGTTTCACCATAAACTTTGGGTTCTTTAGGTAAATTTCTCACTTTATCTTCCAAAGTATCACAAAAATATATATTGTTTATATAAAGGTGACCTATAGTATATTTGTCACCTTTGAAAATACGCTTTATTTTAAGTTTCATAAAAAAGATTATTGTTAAATAAGAGAAGAATACTATTCTATAGCTTCAAATTTTACAATTCCAAATTGGATTGTTACAAGAACATGATGTACTTTAAAACCATTTCCTTGTAATACTCCATTACTATCAATATAGCTACAACCATTCTAGTTGCTATCTTCTATAGACACCTCAATTGTACCATCAAGTATAAGTTCTATAAAAACAGGGTCTCCATTCATTATATCTTTTTGGTTAAATACAACAAATCTTATAGTCCCTGACCCACCGTTTGTATCCAAATTAATTTTTGTATAACTAAATGGTGCTAATACTACTGGAGTACCCTAATCAACTGAGACAGTTACATTTCCAATAGGATTACTACTGGTTCCTAGAGCACAATTAAAAGCTAATGAAGATGAAGCACTAAGTGCATTATTATTTATAGATATTTCAGAACTAATTTTATTGTTTGTTATATCTATACCAACTCCCTCTGTATACTATTCTGGTTGAACTTCAGCCCATTCAACATTATCACCACTGCTGTTTACTTTTAAGTATTTTCCAATAGTAGTATTATTAACACCTGCTATATTAATTGCATTATTGTTATTCTCGTCAATATCTATTCCTATACCATCATTATAAGTTATAGGAGTACTAGATGGAATAGTCCTCCATCCTACTGTATCAGTGTCGACTATAGATAAAAACTATCCTTCACTACCACCCTAAGTATTTACAGATATTGTTTTTTCATTTGAATTAGTAGTGTTCTCTATTTTAATGCCTGTTCCCTGTATAAAAGTTGTTTGTTCTTGAGCAGATGCCCAACTTAAAATTCCACTATCACTTTTAATATACCAGCTACCATTAGCAGGATTTGCTTTAATGCCTATAGTTCCATTCTCTATCTTTATAAAGGGGCCTTCTGTATATTGTGTTCCTTCTGGAACAGTCCATTCACCATTACCATTGAGATAATGTTTATCATTACTTCCACCTTTAACAACATATTTTTCTAATGCACTGCTACCAGATTCAAGTAGGTCGTAATTCTCTATTTCAGGTAAGTCAACCCATTCAATTGAATGCCTATTTACACCTTCGGTTACTTTACATCTAGCATATTGTCCATTATTAGCAATGCCAAGACCATCTATAGCCCATTCAATTCTATTGCCACCGAGTTGCTATCCTATTGTTATTCCATGATTACCAAATAACCAATTTTCATTAGGGTCACTAAAAGATTCTATAATAGAATCAATTACATCACGGGCATTTATACACAGTCTTTCATGTATTGAAGACCAATTTCCATAATTAGGATAGAACTTACATTCAATCGGTTTAAAAGCATTTGCATAGTGATTATGGACATCTGCTTTAATACCACCAATTTCTTCTGTATTTGCAAGTCTCCACTCAAAATCATTACTAGGTTGAATACCTGGAGCTTCTGGATTATTGGTAATATAAGTATTGATTGCACCAATAATATCTTTTGCACTTACATATAGATTGTAGTCAAGATGACTGGAACTGATGTTATGATTATATTTGTATTTAGCCTATGCAATCCAATTATAACTGTCATTTATTTCAGTTTGAGAATGAGAATCGTGTGCTTCAGAATCAGGAAACATATCCTCAATACTAAACTCATCAGCCCAAATACCACCAAGTTTATTTGCTTCAGCAGGCTCTAATAATTCATTTATATTAATATCTCCTTCATTTACAATATTTTCAAAATACTATTCAAATGAGTTACTAAAAGCATCTCCTTCAAATATATTCTTCCATTCCTACTCTGTAACATATTCAAGAATAGCTTCACCGATAGTACCAGCATCAAATAATTCCTAAGGAGAACTATTTGGACTAGTAAATAAAGGCAAATGAAATTCCTAATA
>JAFPMR010000164.1 GCA_017411235.1 Bacilli bacterium
AAGTTTATGTCAGTTTATTGTAATATTATTTTTAGTTTGATAAAATAATAATATAGGAGATGATTATATGGCTATAAAGGTAGCAATAAATGGTTTTGGTAGAATTGGAAGACTTGTATATAGAATTATGCATGAAGATAGTAATTTTGATGTAGTAGCTGTTAACGATTTAACTGATAGTGAACAGTTAGCTTATCTACTTAAATATGATACTAATCATGGTAGATATCACAATGATAGTATTAGTTTTGATAATGATGATATTATAGTAGATGGAGTTCATACTAAAGTATATAGTGAAACAGAACCTAAGAATTTGCCATGGAAGGAATTAGGTGTTGATGTAGTATTTGAATGTACTGGTAGGTTTACTAAATTAGAGGATGTTAGAATGCATATAGAAGCTGGAGCTAAGAAAGTTATTATATCTGCTCCTAGTAAGGGAGATGTTAAAACTGTAGTATATAATGTTAATGATGATATATTAGACGGTAGTGAAGAAGTTATTAGTGCTGCTAGTTGTACTACTAATTGTTTAGCACCTGTTCTTAAAGTTATTAATGATAATTTTGGTATAGAAAAAGGTTATATGACCACTATTCATGCTTATACTAATGATCAAGTTACATTAGATGTTGCTCATAAGAAAGGTATTAAAGAAAGAAGAGGTAGAGCGTGTGCTACTAATATAGTTCCAACTTCAACAGGTGCTGCTTCTGCTATTGGAAAAGTTATTCCTGAATTAGAAGGTAAGATGTCTGGTACAGCTATGAGAGTTCCTGTTAGTGATGGTTCATTAGTAGATTTAGTATTAGAACTTAAAAAGAATACTACTGTGGATGAGTTAAATAATTGTTTAAAGAGTAATTGTAATGAAACATTACAATTTACTATGGATCCTATAGTATCTTCTGATATTATTACTTCAACTTGTGGTGGTATGGTAGATGGACAACTTACTAGTGTTTTAGATGTAGATGGAAAACAACTTGTTAAAGTAGTAGCTTGGTATGATAATGAAATGGGTTATTCATGTCAGATGGTAAGGACTGCTAAGAGTTTGATGAATATATAAGGTATAACAAATGTTATATCTTTTTTAGTTTACATTTTTATTTGTGAATGATATACTATAGTAGAGGTATTAGTTATGAAGGAAAAAATATTTGATAGAATTTTACTTATAATAAGTATTTTAGTAGTAATTGGAGTATTATATTTAGGATATGTTTTATTACATAGTGTTAATCCAAAAAGACAGATAAAGAGTGATATAAAAGAAATACTTAGAGATTATGATATAAGTAATGGTAGTAGAATATCTATAAAGATACATTCTAAAACTAGTAATAATACAAAGATATCTTATAATGTTGTTTTAGATAGTGATAAATATGATGATTTAGATAAAGATACACAATTAGAAATAATTAAATATATAAAGAAATTATCTTTTAAGGGTAATGGGAATAAGTATAGTATTAATGAAGTTATTATTAATTCTAATGATAATGTATATACTTATAATAATGTGTTTAAGAAGAATGATGAATTATATTCTGTTAATGATATTAAAGAATCTACTATTGATAAAATAAAAGATAAATGGAATGAACTAACTAAATAAATACTAAGATTTAATCTTA
Source organism: Bacilli bacterium (assembly GCA_017411235.1). Next base: position 1,647 of record JAFPMR010000164.1, read on the forward strand.
GTATTTTTTATGGTAAACAGTTAGTATAAGGATGTTTACTTTGATACTGTAAATATATTATAATTAATATGGTGAGAATATGAAAGATATTGATTCTCTTGTTATGTTAGTTAGAGATAAAGATGATTGTAAAAAACTTGAAGATACTAATATTAGGCATGTTAATATAGATATTAAAGATGTTAATGTAGATGTTATTAAATATCTATTAGATAGTAATAATAAATATTTAGTTAGTGATTATGTTAATGATAAATATGGATATGTGTATGTTACTTTAGATAAGTATAAAGAAGGTCAAAAGATAATTAATAATATATTATCTTTAGTTATGGATAAGGATTATGATGAATTAGAAGTTGCTAGGTATTTATATATA
>JAFPMR010000015.1 GCA_017411235.1 Bacilli bacterium
ATCATAGTAAGAAAGGCCACTTGAATAATCAGCTAAAAGTTTTTCAGCATCATAAACATAACATTCAGTACCAATTAACGTAGATAATTCTTTAAGAATCATACCAACAACAATCTTAAACTCATCATTAGCTTCAGCAGCAGTAATCATTGAAACAGTTTCTTTTGCTAAATCTAAAGAACGTACATTCAAAGATTCCTTCTCTATTCCTATTGGAACAGAATTTAATCCCTTTAACTCAGCTGCAACATCAGAAAGTGTAACAACTTCAGGTAATACAGGAACCTTAGGAGCACTTTGAGGATATTGCGTTTGCAATGTCTTAATTTTCTCTAAAACGAAATTGTTCAAAGTATCCTTTTCTACAGGAACTGCAGCTTGAAATTCATAAACACTATCTAACTTACATAAACCACGACCAGGAATTGGCGATGGTGTAATCTTCGTTCTTGCTAACAATGAAGAATAGTCATATTTATCATTCATTTGGAATACTAAGTGATTTGGTAAGTACTGTGCAAGTCTAGATCTAATACCATTTGAAGTATTAGAAGTCATAATGAAGAAGATACCATACTTCTGACAATCACGAGTCATTGTAGATAACATATCAAATGTTGCATCTCCATAGTTTTCATTATATAACTCAAAACCATTAATAATAACAATAACGTTAGGTAATACTTTACCAGTAGCTTTAGAATAAGAAATATAATCACCACCATAATCGGCGAACATTTTCTTACGTCCAGCTATCTTTTCTGAAATCATTCTCCATAAGTTAATAACCTTATCTTGATCATTTTGTAAGATAACATCACCAACTTGAGGAGCTTTACGATAAATCTTTAATGTCTCTGAACCAAAGTCTAATAAATATAGATTCAATTCAAATACAGAATATGTACTAATTAAAGAATATACTAAAGAGTTAATAGCTTCTTCTTTACCACTATCGGCCATACCATAGAAAATCCAGTTACCGCCTCTAGTAATAGGAATTGTAAGTAAACCTTGTTTTTGTAAATCCGGAGCATCGTATTCACCAATAATCGGATTAACATCACAATCGATTTTCTTATATCCATATTTTTCTTTTAAACCATCAATATAAATAATTGCAGGTAAAGCATTTAACCATAATTGTTTTACTTTAATATTTTCTTTTTTAGAAATATCAACAAGATATTTCATGATATTAGGTAATTCCTCACCTTTTAATACACCGGCTGTATTAGACTTACCATCATCAACAACCTTTACAGGCATTCCTAAATTATCAACAAATGTAATTGTATTATCAACTTTTTTCTTACGAACATCTGATTCATAATATGGAGCACCTGTCCATGCAGATTGACCTAATGCAAAGTATTCATCATAACCTACTTGTAGGAAGAAACGTCCAGTTTCTTTTAATGATGCTGCATCTGGTCTCTTAATCATTTCTTGAGAGTCTGATCTATCTTGAACTTTTAAGCAGACTTTAAATTTAGAGTTTGACCAAATCTGATCATTAACAACACCACTTGGCTTTTGTGTTGCTAGAATTAAGTGAACTCCAAGTGAACGTCCGATACGAGCAGTTGAGATTAACTCATCCATGAAATCTGGTTGTTGAGCTTTTAACTCGGCGAACTCATCGGAAATAATAAACAAGTGTGAAATTGGTTGTTCAACTTGACCGTTACGATACATACGTTGATATTTATAAATATCGATAGTTGATTCACCAACTTTATCTCTCGCTTTATTAAATTCAGCTTGTCTTCTCTTTAACTCACTTTGTAATGATGCTAAAGAACGATTAATCTCAGAAACGTCTAAGTTTGTAATAGTACCAGCTAAGTGTGGTAACTTAAGACCAGTTTCTCTATTTTCAAAGGCACCAGCTAAACCTCCACCTTTGTAGTCGATAAGTACGAATTGTACTTCATATGGATGGTAGTTAACTGCCATTGATAAAATAAATGTAATAATAAACTCTGATTTACCTGAACCAGTCATACCAGCAACTAAACCATGTGGTCCATGTGTTTTTTCATGCAAGTCTAATTTGAATGGTTCACCATATTCATTAATACCTACTGGAGCAGATAATGAGTTAATTGGGTCACTATCTTTCCATCTAGATAAACAGTTCAATTGGTTAACATTAGAAACGTTATACATCTCTAAGAAAGAATATGTAGCTGGTAATTGGAACTTACCACCATTTATAGCAATAGGAATATTTGCTATAACATAAGCATATTTTTCTAAAGATGCTAACATAAAGTCAGGTGTAAAATTAATTCTCTTACTGTCAGTTAAAACTCGTTCGAAAATACCACCTGTTTTTTCATCAACTGAAATAAAGTGTTCTACTTCATTTGGTAATGAATTTAATCTTTCTGTGAAGATTAATAAACTAATACCAACATATTGAGTAGATTCACATAATGTTCTAATAATTGCTACATTTCTTACAAGATCAATATCATCAGCAATAATGATATATCTAGTAGATAACTTAGCAGTTGAGTCTTTATCAGCACTATTCTTACTTTCTTGAGCTTCCTTTAAATTATTTAATAACTCTTCAAAATAAGCACTAATAGTATTAATTTCATCTATATTAGTTCCGAAGAATCTTAATTGACGATGATCATCCCAGAAATATGGGGCATCCTTAATATCTTCCCAGAACTTAGCATTCTCATTATTAGTAAATACAACAACCTTTAAAGCATCATATCCATGATACGCAAAGATTTGAAGTAATAAACCTCTTAAGAAAGGTTCGGTAACTTCTCTAGGTCCAATTACAGAAGTTAAATACTTATCAACAAATGAATATGTAACAGGTACATTAGATAACTCTGCAGTTTCTTTTTCCAAAATTCTAACATATTCCATTAAGTTATCTTCATCTTCCATCGAGAAGTGTTCATCTGGATAATTAACAGTAAAGAATGGAGGAATTGAACCAATACCTAAACGAAGTGATAAGAAATCATAATCATCAGGATTCTTCTCCCATAAGTTACGTTTCTTATAAAGGATAATATCTCCTACATCCTTTAAAGGAATATATTTTTCAACAAGGATTTGTTGTTCTTTTTTAAGTTCAGTTAAGAATTCTTCTCTCTTCTTACTGATGTACATACTATAACTAGCTTGTCTTTTTCTTTCATAAACTTTCTTTTTATGTTTATTGTACATCTTAGTAATCTGTGGCAATACCAACATACAAATTAACATAGCACTAGTAGTAAGTAATGAAGGTGCTGCCGTTTTAAGATCAGTATCTCCATTAATAACACTAGTAAATGTCATAACACCAGACATCATAGATGACATTCCCATCATCATCATAGAACCCATAGTTAAGATTGCAGGCATTTCTTCTTGTTTTTGAGCTTGTGGTGGTGGATCTATTTCTAAAGTCTTATCTTCAATTCTTTCATCGAATCTAGGTGGCTTTAAGAAATAATCATCTTTCTTATACATTTCAATAATTGGATCTGGTTCAGTAGAAATCTTAGAATAATCTAAAGTTGGAACAGATCTTAATTGGAACATAGCTGGATCATATTTAACTAATTTATTAGGGTTATTAATATAGAAAATATCTCTTATAATTGATAATTTTAATCCTAAAATAAAAATTGAATCTCCATATCTTAAATTTGCTTCCTCACAAGGAATCCCATTAACATACATTGGTATTTGTGGATTAATATTATTAACAATATATTGACCATTATTATAAGTTAATTTAATTTGATTTCTTGCAATACCAGGTTGTTCGTAAGAAATAATATTAACAAATGCAGGTCCGTTATTAGCTCCACCATTATTACCGATATACCAAGATGTTAATCCTTGAACAGAGTTTAAATTAAGTATTAATTGGAATGAATCATCATCGTAAACAGAGCACGTATAAATAACGTAACTTTCTCCTTGCATTACGTTTTTTAATGTATAAAATTTCTCTACTTCAAGTAAAGTTTCCTCTACAGCAGTACCATTACGGAAAACTTTAACTTCACTATTACTTTTTAATACCCAATTGTCGTCGACAGCTTCTACATTAACTAAATTTTCTTTACGATCATTTACTATCCAATAATTACCAAAGACATTCTTTGGCAAAACAAGGTTAACCAATTTTGAAGCATCCATAAGCATAATTTTCATACCGGCCACGCACCCTATTCTATATAAAATTATATCCTAAAATATAAATAAATACAATATAAAAGAACCTATTTTTTCATAGGTCCTTTTTTATCATCTTCGCCCATTTTCTTTTTCAAGATTATATAAGCAACTATTATTAATACAAATAATATTAATAGTATTAAGAATAATAACCAATCTATAACATCGTATGTCTTAAGAATAAATCCTGAAGTAGATAATAGTATCATTCCAAACAATATCCAATCGACTTCTTGGTTTGCTGGAGTAGCTTGAGTAGTTGCAGATAGATTAGTACCACCAAAGAATGACTTCTTTCCTTGAGCAGTAGTTTTCTTCATAGCAGCTATTTCTTCTCTTCGTTTATTCTTTTGATCTTTAACCATATTGAAGTATAGAAGTGAAACAGCAAATAATAGTGCTGCGATTGTAAACCATGTAGGTCCAATTACGCCTCCATTTGCAAGTCCAAATGTACCAAGTGCAGCAGTTGTAGAACTCGCTGTAGCTATCATTGCAATCTTTTCTCTTAAAGACTGTTTCTTTTGTTCTTCTTCATCATCACCATCAATTGGTGGACCAAATAAGGCATCGTTAAGTGATTTCTTAGTCTCTGTGTATTTTCCATCAGGTCCAATACCGGCGCCACCATCAAACATACCGCCAGAAGATTCGTCATATGCCATAAGTCCACCAGCAGCAACGCCACCAATAGCAGCAGCTCCAGCAAGAGCTCCTAAACTTCCAGCAAATCCCGCTTTGCTTCCTTCACCGTCAGCACCTTCGCCGCCAGCTTCTGAAGGATTAAGTCCAAAGGCACCGATTTCACCATTATCAAATTCTCCATCAACCTCTGTGCCATCTCCGCCAATGACATTACCATTAGCATCTAAGTTAACACCAAGATTTTGAGGATCATCTACGTCACCAGTATAATCAGGATGATCAAATACATCTAATCCAGCACCAGCCAATGTTCTATCTCCATCAAGACCAGTAGCTAAGTTCTCTAAGTATTCTCCATTGCTTCCACCAGTAAGTCCAGCTAAGCCTAACATTATTCCACCAGCAGCAGCTGCAGCAGATTCCCAATCATCAAGTCCGTCAGCTCCAGTATGTGTAAGTCCAGTATTAGTTGGACCTCCACCACCTTCAGTAATAGCTGGATCTGGTCCAATTGAAATAATATCTATAGGAGTTGGATCTTGTCCAGTTGTTGGACCTGGTTGTTCTTCCTCAGTTTCAGGTTCATCAACTTCTGGATCACCCTCTTCTAATCCAGTTGATGGTCCTGGTTGTTCTTCTTCTGTTTCAGGTCCCTCAGTTTCTTCTTCGCTTTCTTCTAAGCCAGTTGAAGGTCCTGGTTGTTCTTCTTCTGTTTCAGGTCCTGATGTTTCAGTTTCACTTTCATCTAATGGTGCAAATTCTTCAGTTTCTGTATCAGGATCAAGCTCTGCAGTGGTTGTCTCTCCACCCCCAGAAATTTGTGATGTAGGTCCTGAACTTGGTGTATCCTCCGGTACATCATCTACTGTACCATCAGACTCATAATAACTAACATCACCATAAGTTTGATCTTCTAATTCAATAGTAACTTTTCCTAATGCTGCAATAGCACTAGCTATGGCTTCACTAGACTCGTATGCATTTATCCTCTTTAAATAACTATCAAGACTTCTTGTTTCATCATACAAATTAGTTGAAATAGTTCTTGCTGATTCTCCAAGATTGTAAATATTGTCCATATTAGTATTATATGCAACAGCAAATCTAGTATAGTCATATTCTTTATCAGGATCGCTTGAAGAGTTAGAAACTAAACTACTATATAAATCAACTTTAGCTGTACTACCAGAATTATATCTAATAAATTCAAGTGCTTCAGATATCTTACGAGAGTATGTTTTCTCACCATATCCAGCAGTATTTATAGCGTTTTTGGCAGAAGTTAATTTCTCTTTATTAGCAACTACTTTTGTCATATTCTAACTCCTTTCTTACCATCCAGTTTTATTATATGTTTCACACCTTGTTATATACGTATCAAAAGATCTGATCGTATTACCTAAATTATTTACTTCTCTAACAATTGCATCTCTATGTTTTTTGTATATATTAGAATCATCATAAACCAAATCAGCAGTCAATTGTTGACTTAATACTTCTTCTAATTTATCTCTTACAGTTGTCAACTGACCAACATAAGTTCTTAATTTTCTTGTATAATAGTTTTCCATATTCATACCTCCACTACTACCAACCAAGGTCAGGGTCATTCATCTCTGAAAGAGATGGTTCTCCATGTGATGCCAAGTATGCATCTATCTCATCAAGACTTGGTAATGAAGAAATAGAATCATTAATGTTTTGAGCAACAGCAGCAGCATTATCTCTTGCACCTTGATCGCCACCAAATGCCCAGTTTTCCGGTACGTCAACGCCATCTACATCTGCACCTGAATAATCATGTGAAATAGCATTAGTAAATGCGCCATCAATTTCCAAGAATCCACTGGCTAATTCTAAATCTAAAGTATTATTAACACTATTATATGCTACATATTGTTGAGCAAGATATAATACAGATTCTGGAACATCTGTTCCATTATACAATAATTCACCAGCGAATTGAGGATTATAACCCATCGCCCATAAAGCATTTTCTAGTACTGATGCACACTCCTGTACTTGTTGTTGAGTTTGAGTAGCTGATACATACATATCAACAGCAGTATTAGCATTACTTCTATCAGCTGGTATTGAAATTGTATTAATTGTAGGATTAGTTGGATTTCCAGCACTAGTACAATTTTCTAATGGTGTTACAGTAGCACCAGATTCAGCATATCCAGCAGGAATAGGACTAGCTACTGGTTGACCATTTACACTTGTAATTCTACCATTATCATCAACCGTAACAGTATATGTTTGATCACCAATTGTAATAGTACCATCAGAATTAATAGGAATTGGTACACCATCTACAGTTGTCATACCCGCCTCTAAAGCAGCTGCTAATCTTGCATCCTCTGCAGCATGACTAGTAGGATCAGTCTCTCTAGTAATCTCTAATCCTTGAACTAATGAAGATTGATCTCCTTCGTTCATTACTTCTTGGAATTCTTTATATTGTCTTAAATTATCTATAACTTTAGCACTCATCTTACGCATCATATAATAAACATTTTTAAATGGTAAGACTTGTTCTTCCCATGCTTTAAAAATAGCATCTCCTTGAGCACCAAAAATACATGATGAAGGTGATACTCCTACTGCTTTACTAACTTCAACATCGATTTCATCAAATAGTCTATAATAATCATCATATAAACTCTCCCATGTTTGTAAAGCAGCATTCATTGCTGTAAAATCAACAATTTCACTTGGGCCGCCACTAGCAGGATCTTCACCAGCCAAATTAGGACCTGGATCTCTATATAAACACTTTCTTATCTCCATAATAGCACCTACCTACTCAGATTCTGATGTTAAATTACTAGCTTCAGTTTTTGCTGTATTAAGAACATCAACAAAAGCTTTTAAAGCCGTAAGCGCATTATCCAAATTAGTCTTCAAGCCAGCGGCTCCATTTGTACCATTTTTAAAAGCAGTATAAACTTCACCTTTCCAATAATTAAGTGAATCTAATTTGTTAAGCGGATATGCACACTCTTCATATAACTGTTTTATCATATTGTCAATTTGTGTTATGTTCCCATTAATAACACTTATTAAAGAATCAATTTTAGCAGTATCTACAGCGAAATCATAATCCATAATAATCCAACTCCAATCACTTCAAGCATGATATAAAAGAAAGATAGAATCTTTCTCTTGTATCATACTGCATTAATTAATGCAGTAATCTTTATTATTTTGTATACATTGCAACAGCAGCAGCTCCAGCTCCGCCTTTTGCAGCGTCGCCTCCGCCTTCTCCGCCACTGAAGATAGAATCCATAGATCCTTGGAATCCTTTGTATAAATCAGTAGCAGTAGCTAACTTAGCATCTTGTTCATTCATAACTTTGATAAACTCATTATCAAATTTATCTACTAGTTTATTAAATTTGTCGATAATAGGTTGTGTATCACCACCATATGCAGCGTTTTCATCAGAACTAATCTTAGCTTTAATTTCACTAACTAAACCTTCGAATAGTGCTCTAGCAGCTTCCTTATCTTGCATTGCAACAGTCCATTCAGTAACCATTTTTTGGTCATCAATGATTTCTGAAGTACCGCCACCGCCTCCGCCGCCTACGCCAGCGTCAACGTAATCTAATAAAATCTTTTTAATTTCCATAATAATTTCCTTTCTACCATTCACTTGTTAAAGTACTTGTTAATTGTGAACTCTTTTGTTGAGCTTCAGAGAACTTACCAGACCATACGTCTAGTTCTTGTTTTATTTCTGCAAATGTACCATCTCTAAATGATTCCATCTTTGTTTTAAAAGCAGTATAAACTTCACCTTTCCAGTTATCGCCCATGGCTGTAACAGATGCAATAATTGAAGTTACCTTACCTTCAAATTCAGAAGCTTTATCAGCAAAAGTACTTGATAAACCTCCAAGTGCACCAGTATTGTAATTTAATGTAGCCATACAAACACCTCCTATCCTAAATCTTTTGTATAACTCCTTTTTCTCTTTGCTAAGAATATCCACACACCTATGCATATATACTCTTATAAAATAATAATACTATTTTTTTAAGTCAAGGTCAAACAAAATGCCTACTATTTGTAAAATTTTTATCAAAAAAAGACTCACAATTAATGAGTCTTTTTTTATTTGTCTAAACGTCTTTTTTCATCGATGTCTTTTTGTAATTGTTTTACAAATTCATCATAGCTTACAGTAACAGTTTCTTCGCTACCAGCTAATCTATAAGAAATAGTTTTAGCATCTACTTCTTTTTGACCTAGAATTAACATATAAGGAGTCTTCTTAATAACAGCTTCTCTTAACTTATAACCTAGTTTTTCATTACGAGAATCTAAAGATACTCTATATCCAGCTGCTTTTAATTTATTATAAACTTCTTCAGCATATTCTAAATGATATTCACTATTAACAGGAATAATTTGAACTTGTACTGGAGCTAACCAAGCAGGTAGATATCCTTTTGTTTCTTCTAGATAGAATGCTATAGTTCTATCTAATGATCCAAATATAGCTCTATGTAAAACTACTGGAGTTTGTTTAGAACCATCTGGTGCAATATAACTTAAATCAAACTTCATTGGTAAACAGAAGTCAATTTGGCAAGTAGATAAAGTAAACGCATTACCTACAGCTGGTTTAACTTGAACGTCTAATTTAGGTCCATAGAATGCAGCTTCACCAATCTTTTCTTCATACTCTACACCAATATCGTTCATTATTTTTCTTAAAGCATTTTCTGCTTTATTCCACATTTCATCATCTTGATGATATTTTTTCTTATCTTCAGGATCTCTTAAAGATAATTCAAATTTATAATCTTTAATTCCAAGTTCTTTATAAACTTCAAGAATTAATTCAACAACATTTTTAAATTCATCTTCAATTTGATCTGGAGTAACGAAAATATGTGAATCATTTTGGCAGAAAGTTCTAACTCTTTCAATACCTTTTAAAGAACCACTAGTTTCAAAACGGCAATCTCTTGCTATTTCAGCAATTCTTAAAGGTAAATCTCTATATGAATGAATTTCATTACTATAAATAACCATATGATGAGGACAGTTCATTGGACGAAGAACGAATTCTTCTCCTTCAACTTCCATCTTAGGGAACATAGCATCTTGATAGTGTTCCCAGTGACCAGAAGTCTTATATAACTCAACATTACCTAATGGTGGAGTTTGAACATGTAAATAACCTCTAGCTAATTCTTTACCTCTAATATAATTTTCTAAAATATTCCATACAGTAAATCCATTTGGTAAATACATTGGTAATCCTTTACCTACTAAATCAGACATAATGAATATACCTAAATCTTTACCTAATTTACGATGATCTCTTTCTTTAGCTTCTTCTAATTCTTTTAGATAAGCATTAAGTTCTTCTTCAGTTGGGAAACATACACCATAAACTCTTTGTAGCATCTTATTAGAAGCATCACCCTTCCAATAAGCTCCACTAAACTTAACTAGTTTAAAATACTTAAGTTGTTTAGTATTTTCCATATGAGGTCCTCTACATAAATCAGTAAAGTCACCTTGAGTATACATACTAATAACTTGTTCATTTTCATACATTCTATTAATTAAATCAATCTTATATGGATCATCTTTAAATTGCTCTAAAGCTTCTTTTTTACTAATTTCATGTCTAACAATATTCTTAGCATCTTTAGAACATTTCTTCATTTCTCTTTCAATTTTTTCTAAGTCTTCATCAGTTAAAGAAACATCTCCTAAATCAATATCATAATAGAATCCTTCTTCAACAACTGGACCTACCCAGAATTTAGCATCTGGATATAAATGTTTAACTGCTTGCGCAAGTAAATGTGCACAACTATGATTTAACTTATTTAAATCAGCATCTTCTTTAAAATTTACCATAATTACTTTCCTTTCTTCTTACTCTCTAAATCGTTATATAACAATCTAGCCATTTGTTTTTTTACTTCTTTTAGTTCTTCACGAACTTTACTTCTTTCTTCTTCGCTTTTCAACACCTGTAATCGAAAACGAAGTTGAAATAGTCTATTTCTTAATTCGGTATAACCTGGAACATCTTCATGTTTCAATACTCATTCCTCCTAAAAATAAAAAAACCACAAAATTGCAAGGAGCAATTCTGCGGTACCATCCTTTATTTTACTTAATTTAGATAACGGCTTTATTACCGGGTATTATTATACCTCTCAAGAAATAGTAATTATTAAGTCTTCTATTAGTTTCCACCAACCACTAACTCTCTCAAAGCAAGTTTCTTAATAATCGTGTTTTCTCTCATCGAACTACTAAAATAATAAGACTTTAATTGGTTTTTGTCAATCTTTCCTTGAAAAATAGTATCAAGCAGATATTACTCTATACCATTTTTCTTTTCTTTTTGCTTCCTCTTCCTTAACATATAAAAGCATTTCTCTGAATATTTGAGTAATTGCATACCTAAATTCATCTTTATCTAAAGGTAAAGTATTTTTCTTTCTATCGTCTGGATTTTGATTTTCAGCAACAATTTTATACAATTCATCAGCAAAATATGCCCAAGCATCTATGTCTAGCTCATTAATTCTTCTCAAAATCAAATAAAAATCAAAATTAAATCTACAAACATCTCTATTATCTTTAAAATTATATCCTCGATCAAAGCCATTAGATAATTTTAAATCATCATTATTAGAATAAAAATCTTCATATCTATCAACCTGTGATGTTCTAGAATATATATAATCCATGAATTCATCATGAGTATTCCTTTTATGTTGAAGAGTACGTCCATTAATATATTCTTTTATAAATTCTATAAAATCACTTAACTGTGTAGTATTTATTCTAATTTCACGAATTTGTTTACTTTCTTCATATCTGAATACTACATCAAATTCTTTTCTATCATAATTATAATCAAGTTGAATCATATAATTATGCATAATAGCATTTCTTATTCTTTGCAACATATTATATCTTCGCGTTCTTACGCTTTCCACTACTTGTTTTTCATAATTAGAAAAACTTCCTTCATCTACCAAAGCATATGTTGTTATTCTACAATCAGGAGAATTAAATTGAACTGCATCAAAACCAGCAAATGATATTAAATACATATTATCATTATTAGTAAATTCATTATTATTCTCTTCTGTCTTTAACTGACCAAAATAATATGATAATTCTCCAAGTATAGATAAAGTACGACTTCTTCTAGCCCTAATTATTCTCTTTAGTGCTTCTTTATTATACTTCCTTTCTTCTTCAGTAGAAGCTTTATTGTAATTATTAACAATTTGATATTCAAGAGTTCTTTCTCTTAATAACTTTTCAAAATATACTTTAACTGAATCTTTCGAATTTTGAATACCATGTTCTTTTATAAATCCAAAAAATTTAACAATTTTTTCTGGTGGCAAAGTAATACCATTTAGAGTGTATACCTGCTCTTCCCTCAATATATCAGTCCAATATTTATAATCTTCATCAGTGTGTATTCTGTCCATTAATATTTTAAAAAATAATAATTCTGTATCAAATGCTATGTTTCTATTTGGCTCTTCCATTGTTTTAGTTGCAATGTCATCCAAAGAAACAGCATCCCAATTATCAAAAATTCCTGTTTCTGTAAAAGAAGCATAATTTACTCCTTTAGCTTTACTAAATCTTCTAAGTAAAGTATCCATTACTTCATTAAATTTACTAACTTTTATATACCCTTCTATTCCATTTTCACCATAGTGTTGTCTAAATTCCATTTTGCCATTTTTGATTGAAAAACTATTGTTGCCATAATTATGACACATATTATTTCTCATGCATCTTAAAAAAGCCATTTTCGTTTTTTTATCATGCTTACGGCTAGTAAATTTAATTCCATTAACTTGTAAATCACTTAAAATATTTATAACTTCTATTGTTGGAATAGGAAGACTATATGGATAAGGACGTAATCTTTTTTTGACATCGTCAACACCATCAATGATATCTATTATTTGAATAAAAGCGTACATTTTAGTAGTTAAAATATCATCCATATCCATCACCATTATAATTATACCATAAAAAAAGAGTTAAAAAAGACCTACTTAATAGTCTTTCTTAAACTCTTAATATCTTTTTGGAATTCCTCTTTAGCTCTTTCAACATCTATTTTATCTTCTAGATTTAAATGCTCTAAAGTTCTAACAAAGTCTGCACCAATATCTTTTCCATTGATTCCCATCTCTCTTGGTTGATCAAAGAAAATATCGTTTTCATCCATTCTCTTAGCTTTTCTTACAAAGTTTTCACTACAAGTTTGACCATATCCAGAACCCCAGTAATTCTTAACATCTAAAGATTCTAGAACTCTAAATAATAATCTTCTTAAGAATTCAACGTAACATAATGATTTATATAATGATGCTCTATTAAATGTTTCATCACTATTTTTAATATTTACATCAATATCAATTATTTCATCGTCTTCTTTACTAACTTCAAAAGTATTAACTTCAACAATATAACCGGCTTGTTCAAAAGCATTTACTAAAGCTGCTATTATTAATGCTCTATTTAATACTTGATCTTTTGTAGTACCCCAATAATAAGATAAAGCAATGTTAACTCTAATGAACTTTGGTGTATAAGTACTTCTAGATATTCGATAACACAAAGGATCACCAGCAGCATATGAAGGAATATCTACATAGCCACCTCCAGGAGCTTTAATAATTTCATGCTCCTGTACATACCCCATAGCATCATCACTTAATCGATCACTTAGATTTAAGAATTCTCTATAACCACTTCTTGGTGGTTCTTCAAGTTCTTCCAAAGCTTCTTCATATTCAATACCAGCAAAATCGCTATCATTTTCAACACTATGCAAAGTTCTAAAGATTTCTCTATTTAATCTAGGTTCACTAGATAAATAAGTATACAAATCATGTAAGCCATTAAACTTGGCACGATATCTAGTATAGGTACTATCTCCTACTATAATCTTATCCGGCTCATAAATATTAAATGGAAATTCAATATAATTATGTGGATATTTTGCCATACCTTCACCCACCTCTTTTGTTTCTTCTTGCTCCTTTAATAGTTCTTCTTCATCAAAAGGAACGTTATAAAAGAATAATAGTTTTAACTTTCTTTTTATTCTTCTTAATAAATATCTTAGTTCTTTTAAATAGTTCATAAACTATTTTCTCTTCTTAGCTAAAGCCTTTCCTCTATTAAGGACTTGATTAGCTTCATAAACGAACACTTTAGTAATCGCTTGAATATCTAATTCTTCTAATAAAGTATCATTAATGTTTTGATACTCTTCTTCTGAAATATCTTCAACATTATATTTTCCCTTAATACTCTTAACTAAGAATGCTAAATAATCAGGTTCCTTAGTTTGAATAAAGATACCTCTCATAATCATACCTATATTCATTGAGTTTTCTTTAATACATTCCACAATAGTTGAAGCATCACCAGTAGTAACATTACCTTCAGATGAATCCATACCACTATTTAATGCCCAAGCATTACATTGTTCTCTAAAGTAATTAAAGAAATCAAACCAATCGTCATATTTACCAAAGATTTTCTTTTCAACATCATTGTTATATCCAACATAAATTGGAACCATTCTTTCTAATGATGATTCATCCATTCTACTTCTTGCTGTATATTCTCTGTTTCTTCCTTTACCGGAAGTATTACCAGCTGCAATAATACGAGCATTAGCATTTATTGGAACAAATCTTCTCTTTGCAAATTGAACAGTTATTTCCTTTTCAGGACTATCAATTTTATTGACTAACTTAGATGAGAATGTACCTAAAACAATTAAGTTATCAGGATTACCATTGTCTAATTCGTCATAGAAAATTGTTTTACCATAGTATAATGCATAGAATAAAGCATTCTCATCAAAGACACCTCTAACATCATTATATGAAGTTATAGAGTGTTCTTCTGTGATCTTTCCACCATCTAACAATTCAGTTTCAACTACTTTAACTAATAAATCAGCAATAGTAGTTTTACCAGATTGTGTAGGTCCATAGAAATAAACTATTTTCTTACCCATTAAATACCAAGGTAATGCTTCTCTTAAAGCATCAGGAATTATATAACCTTGTCCCTCTAAGAAACGAATTCTCTCTTCTATTCTTCTCATTCTATCTTTAAAAGGTATTTTTCTATTAAACACATCAATGATACCTTCAGTCATTGTAAATTGTGGAACTAAGAAGTCTTCTTTTTCAACAATAACAGTTTCTGGAACAACCACTTCTTTACCAGGAATTACAATTCCTGCTTGTGCACCATTTAATTCAGTTTGTTGTGCACTAAATTTTAATAAAGCTTCCATAACTTCTTCTGAATCTTCAGCTACTTTTAAAGATTGTTTTAAATCTGGATTAGTTTCTACATATCTCTTTAATGTATCCAAACTAGTTTGTGTTTCTTGTTGAATACGTAATAATTCTCTTGTAGTTGTACCAGATAAACTACTAGCAACAACTCTAATTTGTTCTAGTTTCTCTCTAGCATCAATCAACATTTGATTAAATACTTGATCGCTATTAGATTTCATTGATTCTTCTAGACTAACTAAATATCTATTTAATTCATCTAATAATTCTTTTTTAGATTCTGCTAAATCTTCTTGCATCTTTTTGATAGCATCACTAGCATACGCTTCTATATCTTTTTTACCAGTTAAAATAGTATCGTTTAAAGTTTGAATACCTAATTTAGTCTTAGCATCAACTTTTTCAACATAGCCATCTACTTTTTTCTCTAATACTTCTAATTTCTTTAAAATACCTCTAGCTTTTTCTACTTCTCTAGAAATACTTGCTATAGTTTTTTCATTAATACCTGGATATACTCCATATCTCATACGAGCTTCATTTATTCTTTTTTCTAAATAAGCTTCATCTTCAGATAATATACTTCCATATATATGTAGATATGAAATAATCTCTCTCTTTAGTAATCCTTGATCATCTACTTCTTTACCCAATTCACAAGCAAACTTAACAATGCTATCAAAATTTTCTATTAAATTAGTATCTCCTAAAATAATATCCATTATTTGTAAGTAATCTAATCTATTATCAAACA
>JAFPMR010000165.1 GCA_017411235.1 Bacilli bacterium
GCCAAAGGATGGATTTCTAATGTAACCATATCTACTACAGCTTCGATTGCTGTATTTATTAATTCGGCAGCAAGTACCATCCCAATGGCCATCATTGTAATTAGCCAGTGCATACCACTTACTTTTAATAGAATATTAACTGCTATGACTGCTATAGTTACAACAACATGGATTAACATACTTTGTTCATATTTATAAGCATAGATTAAACCATCCATTGAGTAACTCCAGCTTCTTAAGAATCTTCCGAAGCCGTGTTTTTTGATAGCATCTCTATCGAATTCACCGTTTGCTTTTGTTATTGCTTTTGCTTTATCTTTATCTTTTGATGTTTGTTTCATTTAAAATCAACTCCTGTAGTCCAAACATTACTTTTTCGTCTTCTTCTTTCATATGATCATAAACTATTAGATGTAATAAACCATGTACTGCTAGGAAAGATAATTCTCTTTTTTCAGAATGACCATATTCTACTGCTTGTCTTTTCATTTGAGGAATACATATATAGATATCTCCAAGCAGTCTTATATCATTATACTCTAAATCCTTATTATCTTCAAATGCAAAAGAGATTACATCGGTAACTCTGTCAATACCACGGTATTCTTTATTAATACTATGAATCTCTTCATCTTCCACAAATATTATGGAAAAGATGGCATTTTCGACGTTTTCGTGTTCTAGAGCATGGTCTAGAACAGTATATAAATAATCATAATCTTTGTATAAATCGTTATCAACTATTGTATAATCATTATTCATCTTATCGTGCTCCCCATAAAAAATAGAACATTAATATTATAATTATAAGTACTAAAATTGCAAGTATATTGTAAAAAACGTCGTTTTGTAATTTCTTAGGAAGTTTATCTTCAATTGTTTTTACTCCTATATAAGCTAGAAAGCCTATTATAGCTCCAATGATGTTTAAGATAATATCGTCTACATCAAAGGCTCTACCAATCTTATATTGGATTAATTCAGCTGTTAAACTGGTAATAAAAGCAATTATTGTTATTTGATGGGTTTTCTTTGCTTGAATATAGTATGAAACAAAGAAACCAAATGGTATAAATAAGACGATATTACCTATTACGTTATAGAAGAAACCTTTTGATCCAATAGCATATCTAGTCATTTCCTTAAATGGTATTAAATTTGTGCCATATGCAAAGGCGTTTTCAGTACTTAATAGTAAGTAATACAGCGCTAGCATATATAGAATGAATATTAATGTATAAAAGTCTTTATGAAAGACAAATTTTTCTTTATTGATTACTAATTTGGCTATTCTAATAACTATTAAAATAACTACAAATAGTAGTAACATTGGCCAAATTGAGGAAATTGCATAATAAAAAGTATCGTAGAATGGCGATAAGTTTTTCATTATAATCAAACTCCTTTCTTATATTATTTTACTATGAAAGTATCTTTTTTAAAAGACATAAAAAGAAGAGATTATTTCTCTTCTTCAATTCCCTTTGTATATTCGTCAACGTGTTTTCTAAAGTTAGTAGATGAATATTTACCACTACGATAAGTATATCTTACATCACAGTACTCACGTAGTTTTTCAAATCTTTCATCACCTTCCCAGTCACTGCCCATTGCAACGATATCTACTCCATATTTTTTAATATCGTCTGGTTTTTGCTCCCAGTGTTCTTCAGGTATAACTTTATCAACGTAACGAATTGATTCTACAACAAATTTTCTTTCTTCATATGTTAAATATGATGATTTGTGTTTGATTGCATTAAATTCATCAGTTGAGACACCAACAATTAGGTAATCTCCCATTGCTTTAGCATCTCTAAAGTGTTCAACGTGTCCAGCAGTTAGTAAGTCATATGTACCATATGTTAGGACTACTACTGGTTTTTTCTTTGTTCTTGCCATAATTATTTGTCTCCTTTTTTCTTTAATACATCTTTAAATATAACTTTTATTACTCTACTACTAGCGTCCCCATCATCTAAGTAATTATACTTAGCATTAAACTTTTTATACTTTTCTTTATACTTCTTAGTATACTTATCAATGTTTTTGATGATATCTTCTACTTCATCTTGGGTCTTAGCTATAGGACCAGGTAGTTCATCTAAAGAGATATAAAAATCTCTTAAATTGTTTTTATAATCATCAAAGTCATACATATAGAATACCATTGGTTTTTTTAGATTAGCATAATCAAAGAAGATTGATGAATAATCTGTCATGATAATGTCAGCGATTAGGTATAATTCGTTAATTTCATCATATCTTGCTACATTAAAGACAAAACCTTTGTATTTATTTAAATCAATACTATTAGCAATAAAGTAGTGAGGACTGAAGAGAATTACATATTCATCACTTAATTCTTCTCTTAAATGATCAAAATCAATTGCTAAGTTATAGGTATATCCTACTCCTGATGTATGTTGGTTATCTCTAAATGTTGGCATATAGAATATAACTTTTTTATCTTTAGGTACTCCTAGTTTATCTTTAATAGCATCAACGTCTTTCTTAGTTTTATTAAATAAGAAATCATTACGAGGATATCCTTCTTCAATAATAATATTCTCTTTTCCTAAAGCTTTTAAATTAAAAGCTGAAGTAAATTTTTCAGTACAGTATTTTGATGGTGATATGAAATAATCAAATCTAGCAGCATCAATATCATTTCTTTTCTTTATTTCTTCTACAGTATTTAATGCTGCTCCATTTACTTCGATATCACATCTAAGTTTTTTTAGTGGTGTTCCATGCCAGCATTGAACGTATACTTGATTTTCTTTTTTAGTTATACCTTCTGGCATAATAGAGTTTACTATCCAGTATTTAGCTTTAGAACAATACATATAGTAATCATCTGATTTACTTACTACTATTTCAAGATTCTTAAATGGAGCTACTTCATGCTTTCCTGGTTCTACGAAAGCCCATACCATTTTATAATCTTGGAATTCTTTCATCGTAATCATTTTTTCATAGATGGCTTTTGGTGAACATGTATAGTTTCGACCACCAAAGGCTTCAAATAAGATTACTTTATCGTCTACATCATATTTTTTGTAGAATTTTTTATATTGTTGTTCATTGTTTGCTTGATATAGTTTACGAGCTATTTTTCTAATAGTTTTGTTTTTCTTACATATATCAACTAAAAAGTTTCTTAACTTACTCATCTAAACACCTCTTTATTAAATCCATTGTTGCTTCTGTACTTGTTTTATCGATATGAGGAGTATATAACTCTTGGAATCTCTTGTAAGCAGCTTTGTCATATTTGTCTTTATTAATGACATTCATTAGTTTGTCTGCTTCTTTGTATGTAATTGTAGAAAATTCATTTAATAAATCTAAATTAACACCATTATTCTTATCATATTGTTCGAAGTCATATACATATAATAAGATTTTTTTATTGATTACGGCAGCATCTATCATAAGTGCTGAGTAATCAGTTATGACATAATCAACCATTTTTAAGATATCAAAAGTTGAGAATTCTTTGCTATCGATAGCAATGATTCTTTGATCTTCTGCTTTTTCTTCTACTTTAAAATGGTTTGTTATGATTAAGTTTACTTTATTAAAATCAGTATTATCAATTAATTCTTGATAATTATAGTTTTTTTCATTTCTAAATGTCGGAGAATATAAGACATTGATTTTATTCTTCATCTCCGGATATTTTTTATAGATATTTTTTGTTACTTTAGGGTCTACTTTTTTTAGGAAGTCGATACTTGGTGTTCCTATTGCTAGTACTTTATCTTCTGGTACGTTAAAAGCTTCGGCAAAGTATTTATTCATTCCTTCACTACCAGATATTACATAGTCATATCCTGCATGCATTTTAAGGATTTTTGCTACTTTAGGATTAATGCCATCAACTTTACCGATTGATTGATATCCGAACTTTTTAATAGCACCTAGAGCATGCCATTGTTGAATTACTTTTGTTCCTTTTTTATGTTTTAGTAAACTTACTGGCAAGTTATAGCCATCAACAATGATTACTTTTGATTTAGCAATATCAACCATTTGACCTAATAAGCTGAAGTAATAAGGAATGCTTGATTTAAATTTACCAAATAATCTTTTTATTAATCCAACTGTATTAGAATAATGACCTTGAGTACGCATAGAATCATTAATACTAGTTTCTACTTTTTTGCACTTTACTTTGTAATCGATATTTTTCTTCTTTAATTCATCAATTATTATTTGATAATTGATAGATGGGCTATCGAATTGTCTACTTAGTAAATAAACTCTTTTTCTTTGTCTAGTAAATAGTTTTATAAAAAAGTAAATAATAATAAAGTGAATTTTAATTAAGTATAAAATCACTTGCATAAACATCCAACTTTCTATTGTTCTTTCATAAATTCTTTATAACGGTCAACAACCTCTTTAGGTTCCCCTATTTCTATTACTTTTCCATCATTTAACCACAATACTTGATCACATAATTCAATGATGGTATCTAAACTGTGAGAAACAATGATTACTGTTCTTGTTTCATCAGAGATTAATTCTTTCATCTTGTTATAACTTTTTTCTTTGAATTTTGCATCACCAACAGATAATACTTCATCTATTAACATGATGTCTGTTTCTAGAATTGCTGTAATAGCAAATGCTAGTTTTGAATACATACCTGAAGAGTATGTTTTAACTGGCTTTTTAATGAAATCACCAATATCAGCAAATTCAATTATTTCTTTTTCTTTTGCTGCTATTTGTTCTTCAGTAAAGCCAAGTAACATTCCTGATAAGTAAATGTTTTCTTTACCTGTTAGTTTTGGATTGAATCCAACACCTATTGATAATAAGGAGATAGTATGTCCATGTAAATCAATAGATCCTTTATCTGGAGAAAATATTCCAGCTATAGCTCTTAACATTGTTGATTTACCAGAACCATTTTTACCTATTATTCCTAAAATCTTTCCTTCTTCTATATCGAATGATACTCCTTTAAGAGCATGGAATAATTCTACTTTATCACCTAAGTGTCTCCATGATGCTCTAATAGAAGTTTTCTTTAAACCACGATAAGTTATATGGAGATTTTTAACTGTTACAGCTATGTTTTTTTCTTCTTCTTTTGCCATATTAAATCACCTTCGCATAACTATTTTCATATTTGTGAATCTTATTAACACCATACATACATAGAATGATACTTACTAATAACCATACGCCCAATCCAACAAGGCTTAAACTCTTTCCATAGATACAAACCTTTCTTGCTTCATTCATGAGGAATGCTATTGGATTTACTCTTAATAAGTAATAACCAAAAATGGCTTTTTTACCTTTAAATTTTTCATTGATGTTAAAGAAGATACCTGATAAGTAGAATACCATTCTTAAAACAATGTTAGTTAAGTTTCCTAAATCATTAAATGTAACTCCATAGTGCATTAGAATTGTACCAATTCCAAAAGATAATATATATAGAACTATTAATACTGGAATTAATAAAACTATATGCCATGTTAAAGGTACATGTTGAAATGCCATTAAGCCAAAGGCTAGGCATAAGGAAATGGACATTTTAAATAAGTATGTTAGGGACTTGGCATATAGTAAGATATATTTAGGAATATATACTTTTGTTACTAAATCTCTATTATTAATTATTAATTTAACGCTACCATTAACCATTCTGTTAAAGAAGTCCCAACATGCTTGACCTACCATAACGAATGAGGCAAAGTATGGAGTTTTGTTTTCAAATACTACACCAAAAATAAAGGTATAGATTATCATAAAACAAAATGGTTCAATTATCCACCATAGCCAGTTAAGATATGAATCTGCAACTTCGCTTTTTAATTCTGCTTTAGCTGAACGAATTGCATATTTGTTGTATTTCTTCATATTTGTAAAAAATCTTTTCATTCTTTTTTTCACCTTCCTGTATATTTTACCATTTTTTCGCTTTAATTTAAAGGCAATCTATTATTTGCTCTTCTTATAATAATTACGATACCATTCAGTATAATTTATAAATACTACTTCTTTCTCTTCATCTATTCCATAGTACTTTTTAAATTCATTTAAATAACCTACTGGATTAAAGCCCCATACATATCGAGCATTTGGTGCTGATGGTAGAACGATTTTCTTGTCTTCTTGATGTTTATTAATATATTCAATTCTTACGTGTTCTATTTTATATGCGTATCTATAGATACTTAAATGACTTACTATTACTAATAATGCTACTATTGCTAAGATATTACAAATATAGTCATTTTCTTTGTCTTGTAAGACTTCATTAAATAATTCTATAGTTAGTATTACAAAGAATACATAAGAAACAAAGAAGCATCTTGGGCCGATTGGAGTAACAATTAGTAAAGGACCTGCTACTAAAAAGATCGATACTATTTCAAATATTAATCTTGCTTTTCTTTCCTTGCTTTTTATTACAAATAACACTGCTATAAAGATGGATAGCATAAATAATAGTGACATGAATGCTTCTAAATATAGCTTATATTTTTCAACTATAAAGATATTACCTCCACCCATTATAGTAAGGTATGTATTATATGTTAAATAACCAATAATTATCAATGATGAACATTTTAATAATAAATTTGGAATTATTTTTAAATTCTTTTTAATTGCTTTATAGAATCTATAAATTAGGATTAGGATTAGAACTCCTAATACAATATTTAATACTGTATTGTATTGAACTAGATAGTTATATAGTTCTTTAAAATAAGTCTTTAGTGCTCTAATTATGACATTTGATTTTTCTATTGTTCTATAAACGTCTTCTGAATTAGATATCTTACGATATACTTCACAAGAAAACATTAATACTGTTCCACCAATAGAACCAATCATATAAAACAAATTAGGTATATTAATCTTTTTGTATTTTATTAGTAAATAGATAAATAAAACTATAGATACTATAAGAATATAGATAGTTATGTTTTCCATAAATAAGGTACTTACAAATCCGAGTGGTAACATTATTATGGCAAACCAATTTTTTATTCCTGGTTCTTTGCCTTTAAACACATTTTTATTTAAGTACATAAATAATAAAAATAGTACAACTGGAGGAACATAATTAGCAAAGCCAGAAGTCCATGCAACTGCTTGAGCTAATATCTTTATTGGCATTACCAATAATAAAGATATTATGGCATAAGTTGATGTTTTGTTACTACCAGTTATCTTTTTAATTAATTGGACTAGTAAGGTTAAGAAAACAGCTATAGTTATAGACCTTAATAGTCTATGTCTTGATAGTAATAATATCAATAAATTACCTGCCCAACGACCATTAGTGGTTTGGAAGTGGCTTTTTAATAATTCAATTCCTTGACTACTTGACCAGAACCAATCGTCATGAGTTACAGGAAATAAATATGATATTGCAAGCATGATAAAGAATAATACTGTTAGTATTATTGCATCTTTATTTTTTTGAATTAGTTCTATTGTCTTTTTCATAATGTATTTCCTTTATTCAAATATTTTTTTATTTACTCGATCAAAAATGAATTTATATATTGCAGCAATAATCATTGTAGTTACAAATGCAATTAAGGCGAATCTATAAGAATGGTTTTGATAACCAAGATTACTTAGTACTATCATAGGCAATCTTTGTAAGATATAAATCCAAAAGACATGCTCACCTAACCAATTTAAAACTTTATTACTAACATCTATTTTCATTGATATTAAAACAATTAATGCAGAAAATAGTAATGAATTAATAGCATACATTATCGAATTGTCATATTGGAATCGATTAAATGCTAGATGGAAAATTAGGATTACTGGCATAACTAACCAATATATCTTGTTGTTAAATATTTTTTCTTCTACTTTTTCATGATAGAAGGCATAATTAAATCCTAATGTGTAACAAAGCATTGTATTGTAACAGTAATCAAAGCCTGGGCCTCTAAATGAAACTATAGAAAACATAGCAAAGATTGTTAGAACCCAGCTACATATTATAGCATTTTTCTTATCTTTTCCATCAAATAAGGTAAATGATAAATAACTTATAAAGTATAAAACTAAGATGGCAAAGATGTACCAATTACTATTACCTATTCCACCCCAGGCTGTAAATGCTAA
>JAFPMR010000166.1 GCA_017411235.1 Bacilli bacterium
AGAAGTAAGTAAGTTCTTAAATCTATTTAAGAGCAAATATAAAGAATTAGATGAGATAATGAGGAACAAACATGAATAAGAAATTTTTAGTATTAATAGTAGTTTTACTATTGTTAGTTGGTTGCGGTAAAAAAGAAGAAAAGAAAATAGAATCTGGTAAAGTAACTTGTAGTCAGATGAAAACAATCATGAAATATGATAATAATCCAGTGTTAATTGATGTTAGAACAGCTGAAGAATATAACGAAGGACATTTAGATGGAGCTATTAATATTCCATATGATGTTATTGTTAATCCAGGTGTTACTATAATGGATTCAATCATTCCTGATGAAACACCAATTGTTGTTTATTGCAAGAGTGGTAATAGAAGTGGACAAGCTTATAATAGTTTAAAAATGGCTGGTTATAAGAATGTTTATGATATGGGTGCTATGAGCAGCTGTAATTAAAGAACTTTTCAGTTCTTTTTTTATGGCCAAAATTTGCTTTTTTTATAAAAAATAGTAAAATATTTCGTGCATTTCAGGTGGGATGTTTATGGAATATTTAAATGTAGGTACAGATAGAATTCTTGAAGAGTATTTCTATCCTGTAGTTAACACTGATAAGCTGTTAAAACCAGCTGGTGGATTTTGGTGTACTAATCATCTTTCTCCATACTATAATGAATGGATTGATTTTATAATGAGTAAACCAGTTTATTTTACTCGTTATATGGGAAAAGAAAATCCATTTAGTTTAACTGGAGCAGTTGTTACTTTAAAAGATGATGCTAGAGTATTATCTTTAGATAATCCTGATTCACTAGGTTTATTAAGTGATAAATATAAATATGATTTTGAAGCAGTTAGTGATGATTTTGATGCAATTTACTTCGATGTATATAAGTTATTTAGCATGTTACCTAAATTAGGATCAGAAGTTAGAAGGTATGTTACTGTTAATACAATGTTATTGATGAATCTAGAATGTATAGATCATTATAAAGCTGCAAGAATAGAGTTAGAACCATTTGATTATAGTTATGAATATGATTATGGTAAAGATGCTTCTATGCAGATTAATGTTTCAGATACACAAAGATTTGTGGAACCTGCTTCTCCTATATATTTACAATTGTTAGAAGATATTTATAAGAAATTACAAGATATTATTTTTAATATAAAGAAGAATAATAGAAATCTTCCTAATTATGCAGTAGTAGAATTGGTAAGAAATGAAATATTAAGTAGATTTGGAGATTTTATTAAGTCTTATGTAGAATCTAAAGGATATGATGAATTCAGAGTAGCTAATTCATTAGCTATTAAATCTTTTAGAAGAGTAAAATAAACAACCTAGGTTGTTTTTTTATTATTTTTTAGTATAATTATGGTTAGTTTTGGGGTGATACTATGCAAAAACTTATTATGATTAAATATGGAGAACTTTCTACTAAGAAAGCTAATATTAATATGTTTTTAAATCAATTAAAAAAGAATATTAGTTTTTGTTTAAGTGATTTAGATGTTTCTTTAGTATTTGATAAAGGTAGAATGTTTATTGAAGGTAAAGAAGAAGATTTTGATACTATTATATCTAAGTTACATACAGTATTTGGTATTCATGAATATGTAATTGCATATAGATTAGGTGAAAGAGATTTTGATACTTTTAGTAAGATGATCTTGGATTTGGTTAGAGATAAAGAATTTAAAACTTTTAAAGTAGTTACTAAAAGAAGCGATAAACATTATCCAATGGAAAGTATGGAGATATCTAGAAAGGTAGGAGCTGTACTTTTAAAGAATATTGAAGGTATTAGTGTAGATGTTCATAATCCAGAACTTGAAGTAAATGTTGAAGTAAGAATTGATGATGTTTATGTATATTTTAATAGCGAAATAGGTTGTGGTGGTTACCCAGTAGGTGTCGCTGGTAAGGGTATGTTGATGCTTAGTGGGGGAATTGATTCACCAGTAGCTGGCTATATGGCTATTAAAAGAGGAGTTAAACTAGAATGTTTATATTTTGAAAGTCCTCCTCATACAAGTATTGAAGCTAAGAATAAAGTTATAGAATTAGCTAAGAAGTTAGCTGTTTATAATAACGATATTAAATTACATGTTATTAAGTTTACGGATATTCAAACTGAGATATTGAAGAAATGTCCTAGAGATTATTTGATTACAATTATGAGAAGAATGATGTATAGAATTACTGAAAGAGTAGCTCGTATGAATAATTGTAAGATAATAGTTAACGGAGAAAGTATTGGTCAAGTAGCTAGTCAAACTTTAACTAGTATGAATGTTATTAATGAAGTAGTTAGAATACCGGTTATAAGACCAGTAGCTTGTTTTGATAAATTAGAGATTATTGATATAGCTAAAAAGATAGATACTTATGAAACAAGTATTTTACCTTTTGAAGATTGTTGTACAGTATTTGTTCCTGATCATCCGGTTATTAATCCTACTTTTGAGAAAGCTAGAGAAAGTGAAACAGCATTTGATTTTGAACAATTAATTTATGAAGCTATTAAAGGACATGAAGTTATTAAAATAAGTGTTAAAGAATCTAAAAATGATTTTGAAGATTTATTATAAAAAAAGGACTTAAATAAGTCCTTTTTTATTGTTTAAAAGTTCATTTTTTGATATATTTATATAGTAGGGAAGTGGACTTCAATGAGATATAGAAGATCAAATAAAAAATATCTTATTATTGCATCTTTAATTCTAGTAATATCTCTAGGAGTCTTTTTATTTAAGAAAGTATCTTTAAAAAATGAAATAGATAATATTTTAACAAGTGAATCATATTCTTATTTACCTAGTAAAGCCAAGAACTATGTTAAAGAAGTATATGAATCTACTGGTGAAGTAATTAGAACAGAAAAGAATAAGGTGGAGAATGAACCTTATTTAAATCCTTTGTTTGTTGCTTACTTAGAGATGAGTGAAGAGGAAAGACAAGAAGAAGAAATTGTCCCAATGGCTACTGTAACTGATTACTATAGTCCTACTAATGTAGAGGAAGCTACTTATCCTAGTAGTTATGATTCTAGAAATGTTAATGGAAAGAATTTTGTTTCACCATCTAAGAATCAAGCTAATATGGGTATATGTTGGGCTTTTTCCTCTGCAGAAGTTGTAGAGACTTATTTAATGAAACAAAGTAATACTTCGTATTATAGTAGTTCACAATTAATATCTGAAAGACAAATAGATTATGCTACATCTATTAATGGTATTAAAGATTATACAAGTGAATATGTATCTTTTATAGATGATCGTGTTTTAGGAGATGGAGCTAATTTCTATATTTCTTCTTTAGCAATGGCAAGTGGAACATCAATATTTCCATATAATTCATTTAAAGAATTTAATGATGCTGATTATAAACAAGAAGAATTAAGTGATGTATTGAGTTTTTCTAAATCTCAATATGAAATTAACGAAACTATTAATATGCCTTCAATGAATTTACGTGAATCAACATCTACACTTTCTTCAAGTGATAAAGCAACAAGAACTAATTTTATTAATCAAGTTAAAGGTTATATTCAAGAGTATGGTTCAGCATATGTATCAACATATATGAATTCAACTTGTTATTATAATGACACTAGTTTAAATAATACATTAATAGATGTTTATAATTGTACAGTTAATAATGGTCATGCTATGCAAATAATTGGTTGGAATGACAATATTAGTTATAAGTATTGTGCAGATAATAATCGTCATACTGATTATTCTAGTAGTTGTAGAAATGTTGTTAGTGGTAAAGGTGTATGGATTTTAAAGAACTCTTGGGGTTCTAGTATACCTTATCCTTATTTAGCTTATGATTCTTTAAATACACAAATACATTTTGTTATGAATCTTACTCCACTATCTAGTAGGACTTGGGATAATAGTTATATTTTAGGTGAAGGTAATTCTTTATCTAGCAAATCATATAAAATGTCTGATACAAGAATTAAGGGAGTAGAGAAACTAAAGAAAGTTAAGTTTATTACTTCTTCTAATACAGGAACATATAATGTTAAAGTTTATGATAAAGATGGTAGAGTACATACTTATTCTACTTCTAGTAATGTACCTGGTCTAATTACAGTTACTATTTATGATGATGTTTATATTAATAGTAATTCTACTATTACTGTTTCTAGTGCTTCATATTATTATGATCGTGTAGAATTCTTTACAGCTAATGATAATACAACTAAATCAATTGATTTGAGTTCTTATGATGGAAAGAGTATTTCAGAAGCAGAATTTAGATTATATGCTGAAACTAAGAATGTTCCTTCAGGAGATTCTTTAACTTATAAAGTATTTTCTAATAATGTTGAAGTTAATGGTGCAATAAATGTTACTAATAATGTTGTAGCAGAGAATAATGTTAATCCATTAATATCAATTGTTAATTTATCAAATGGTGATTATACATTAAAAGTTTATGATGGTTCTACTTTAATAGGTTCTATGAATTTCTCTTATACAAAGATGAATGGTAGTGGAACTAGTAGTGATCCTTATATTATTATGGATGCTGTTCATTTAAGACAAATTGAGAGTGATTTAGGTGCTTATTATGAACTTGGTGCTGATATTGATTTAACTGATGATACTAGAGAAGGTGGAAGATTCTATTATCAACCATCTGGATATGCATTAGGATTTGGTTGGAAACCAATTATAGGATTCCATGGTACTTTGGATGGTAAAGGACATACTATTAAAGGATTATATCAAACTACTTTTGCTGAAACAGAAACAACTACATATAAGATGAATGATATTCAAGGTTTATTCGCAAATGTTTCTGGTAATTTAACTATTAAGAACTTAATATTAGAAGATTTTGATATGACATGTCATGATTATTGTGGTGTTTTATTTAATAATTATAGTGTTAGTTTTATTAATGGTAATCCAGGACCATTAACTATTAATCTAGATAATATAGTATTAAAGAATGGTAGTATAGTTGGAGTTTATAATGGTAAAACTATAGGTGGTTTAGCAGGTATTATTAATGGAGCTAATGAGACTGTAATTAATATTAATAATATCTATAATGATTCATATATAACTTCTAATGGTCAATCTGGATATGTAGTAGGATTTATTGGTGGAGCTAAACAAGTTAATATTAGTAATTTAATGTTGTTAGGTTATTTTGTTCCACAAAAGGCTGGAAATTCTGGTGGAATAAGTCATACATTATCTGCTGGAAATATTAATATTAAGAATGTCTTATCTACTTTAGATAATTCTAATATAGCAGGTTTATTTGCTTATACTTCTACAGTGTATGAATATGATAATATTGATAATGTTTTCACAGTAGATGGTATTAATGCTGTAAAGATAACTGGACGTAATTTAATATATGATAATAGAAGTCCTAATGCTTTAACGACAAGTAATGTTAATTTATATACTAGAGGAGTTGATTCTAATGAATTAGCTAATCTAAGTAATTATTCAACATGGTTTAATTTTAATACTTATTGGGAAGTGGAAACTATTGATGGAATTAATAGATATCCAGTATTAAAGAGTGTTCCGTTTGATTATTTAACGGTTTCTGATATTGAAATAGATTTAGATTCTAGCAGTGTTGATTTATTCTCATATATAACTCCTGATAGAGATGTTGTTAAGAGAATGATATTTAGTATAGCTGATGAAAACATAGCTACTATTTCAGCGAATGGATATATTACACCTAAAGGTATAGGTAGTACAACAATTCATGTTGAAAGTTTATATGATGGTTATTCTAGAGATATACCAATAAATGTTACTGGTGAGTACTATACTATTAAATATGATAAAAATGGTGGAACAGGATCTATTTCTGATAGCATTGTTAAGAAAGATGAATATGTTGAATTAAAAAAATCAACATTTACTAGAACTGGATATAATTTCACTGGTTGGAGTAAAAATGCTGATGGAAGTGGGTCACATTATTCTGATCAACAAACAGTAGTAAATCTTACAACGATTGGTAATTCAGTTACTTTATATGCTCAGTGGGAACCTATTACTTTTGTAATTAGATATAATGCTAATGGTGGTTCTGGTAAGATGGATATTCAACAATTTACATATGATGAAAGAGGATCACTAAGTAAGAATACATTTACGAGATCTAATTATAAATTTATGGGTTGGAATACTAAAGCAGATGGTAGTGGAAAAAGTTATAGCGATCAAGAAAGTGTTATTAATTTAACTACAGAAGATGGTTTAGTAATTGATTTATATGCACAATGGGAGAATACTGATAGGTTTGTTGTTAGTGGATATAATGTAGTTGGTAATTACATTGATTTGATTCCTTATAATACTAATAAGAATAGTTATTTAAATCATTTTGATACTACATATAATTTAGATATAAATATGAATGGATATAACTATATTTATACAGGTAGTGAATTAAAGTTATATAGAAATGGTTCTTACTATAAATCATATATTAATATTGTTAGAGGAGATATTAATGGCGATGCTAAGATATCAGCATTAGATTATGTTGCTGTTAAGAACCATATAATGGGTACTAATAGAATAACTAATGATGTTTATAGTAGAGCAGCGGATGTAAATAATGATGGTAAGATATCAGCATTAGATTACGTTAGCATAAAGAATACAATAATGGGAGGCTAGAAGATGAAAGGATTAAAATATTTAATTGCAATATTGTTATTTATACCAACAGTTGTTTTTGCTGCTGGTTCAGTAACAGTATCTAAAGGTAGTTTAACTATTAAACCTGGTGGCAAGGCGTCATTTGTTGTTAAAGCAAATAATGCTGCTGGTAGAGTAGATATTTCATCTTCTGATACTTCAGTAGCAACAGTATCTAGTTCTTCTGCTTGGTTAGATAATGATAGTAAAACTATTACTGTTAATGGTAAGAGTGAAGGAACAGCAAATATAACTGTTAAGTTAACTGATGTTGCAACTTATGATGGTCAAGTATTAAGTAATACTTATACAGTTAAGATTACTGTTAAAGCACCAGAAGTAGATACTAGATCAAGTAATAATAAATTAAGTAGTATTAGTGTTGAAGGATATGATCTTGTTACTGTTGATGAAGAGCATTATTCTTTAACAGTTAAAAATAGTGTAAGTAGTATTACTATTAATGCTACAGCAGAAGATAGTAAAGCTTCTATAGATGGTCTTGGTAGTAAAGACTTAAGTATTGGAGAAAATAGTTTTGAAATCGTAGTTACAGCTGAAAATGGAAGTAAGAGAACTTATGAAATTGCTGTTACTAGAAAAGATGATAAATACTTCTTAGAAGATATTGATGATGCTTTATTAAATGATTCTCCAGTTTCTATTATTCTTAAAAATGGAGATTTAATTAGTAAAGAAGTAGTTGATAAGATTATTGAATCTAAGAAGACGGTTTATTTCAATGTATATAGTGATAATAAAATAATATATAGTTGGATAATTGATGGAAATAAAGTTACTGAATCTGAGGATATTTATACTGAACTTGTTTTTGAACCAAAGGAAAAAGATGAATTTGGCAAGAAAACAAATTATGCAGATGGTATATATGTTAAAGTCTTAAATAATAAGTTCGGTGCTGGTATTTCTACAAGAATATATGTAGGAGATAAATATGAAGATGGTGATTTCTTAAAGGCTTATACTGGAGAAGATTTATCATTAACTGAAGAATCTTTGAAAGTAGAAAATGGCTATGTAGAAATAGTACCTAATAATGAAGTTTATTTCTTAACTAAGTCCTCTTTAGAAAAAGAAAGTAAAAAGGAATCCAAGAGTAATAAAGTATTTGTAATAATAGCTATTGTAGAAGCTGTAATAATAGTTGGTCTTGTTGCTTCTAAGTTTATTAAACCAAAGAAAAAGGAAGAGAAGCCAATAGAAAAAACTATTGAAGAAAAGAATACTTTACCTGAGGAAACAAAGGAAGAAGAGACAACTATAGTTTTTCCTGGTAGTCAACTATAAAAAATAAAGAAAAAGTCCTAGCAAAAGGACTTCTTTTTTTGTATAATACATTTGAGGTGTTATGAAATGAAATTATTATGTGTAAATGCTGGTAGTTCTTCTTTAAAATTTCAATTATTTGAAATGCCTGAAGAAAAAGTAATTATTAGCGGTTATATTGAAAAAGTTGGTATTAAAGGAAGTTTCTGGAATACTAAAGTTAATGGTGAAAAAATCAAAGGAGAAAAAGATTTAAAGAACCATACAGAAGCTGTTCAAGTAATGCTAGACGAATTATTAAAATACCATGCAGTTGAATCATTAGATGAAATTAAAGGTGTAGGACATAGAGTTTTACATGGTGGAGAAAAGTATTCTGATTCAGTATTAATTGATGATGAAGCTATTCAAAGTATTAAGGACTTAACTAAGTTAGGACCTCTACATCATCCTGGGAATTTAGCTGGTATTGAAGCTATGCAAAAAGCTTTACCTGGTGTTCCAATGGTAGCTGTTTATGATACAGCATTCCATCAAACAATGCCTAAGTATAATTTTATGTATCCAGTACCAATGGAATGGTATGAAAAATATGGTGTAAGAAAGTATGGCTTCCATGGAACTAGTCATAAATATATTACACAAGAAATGAAACATTTATTAGATAAAGAAGATGTTAATTTAATCATTGCTCATATTGGTAGTGGTGGTTCTTTATCTGCTATTAAAGATGGTAAATGTTATGATACTACAATGGGTATTACCCCATTAGATGGTATTATGATGGGAACTAGAAGTGGTTCTATTGACCCAAGTATTTTAGGTTATGTATGTAAAGAAGCTAAAATGACTATTGAAGAAGTTACTGATGCTTTAAATAAACAAAGTGGATATTTAGGAATTTCTGGTTATAGCGATTCTAGAGATGTTGAACAAGCTGCTCTTCGTGGAGAAGAAAATGCAAAACTTGCTCAAAGAATGTATAATGACAGAGTTGCTAAATATATTGCTCAATACTTCATTGAACTAGAAGGTAAAGTAGATGCTATCGTATTTACTGCTGGTGTAGGTGAAAATGGTACTGAGTTTAGAGCAGATGTATTAAAGAAATTAGCTCCATTAGGAATTAAGTTAAATGTAGAAGCTAATAATAATATTGCTTCATATAAAGAACAACATGAAGGTATTATTACTTCAGCTGATAGTAGTATTCCAGTTTATGTATTACCAACTAATGAAGAAATAATGATTATTAGAGATACATATAATTTAGTAAATAAATAAGAATAAAAAGAATAGAAAGGGTTTTAATATGATGAGTTTTGAACAAAAAAGAATATTAAAAAAGATTAAACAATATGACACAATTGTTATTGCTCGTCATATTAGTCCAGATCCTGATGCTATTGCTTCGCAAATAGCATTAAGAGATACTATTAGATTAAATTTTCCAAAGAAAAATGTTTATGCTGTTGGAGTTAGTGTTGCTAAGTTTAGGATCTATGGTAATTTAGATCGTATAGATGAAACTAAGTTTGAAGATGATGCTTTGCTTATTGCAT
Organism: Bacilli bacterium; assembly: GCA_017411235.1. Next base: position 9,551 of record JAFPMR010000166.1, read on the forward strand.
TAGATGTTCCTAATACATCAAGAATAGATGGTGTAGACAAGACAGCATTTAAAGAAATTTTTAAAATAGATCATCATCCATCAGAAGAAGATTTTGGTGAATGTGATTGGATAGACGAAACGTCTTCTAGTACTTGTCAGATGATAACAGAATTTATTTTAAATATGAAGTTAAGAATAGATAGAAAAATAGCTGAGAATCTATTTTTAGGTGTTGTATCTGATAGTGATAGATTCTTAATTAGCTATACTACTTCTAAGACTTTTAGATTGATAGCAGATTTAATTGATAAGACGGGAATTGATTTTACAAGTTTATATAATATTTTATATGAAAGACCATATAGTGAAATTAAATTCCATGGTTATTTAGCTGCTAATCTAAATATTACTGAAAATGGTTTTGCTTATCTATATATAACTCCAGAAATATTAAAAGAGTATGGAGTAGATACTGCAACACCATCAAATATGATTAATGATTTTAGTAATATTAGAGATGTTTATGTATGGACTTTTGTTACATATGATGAAAAGAATGAAATCTATAAAGTAAATATTAGAAGTAAAGGACCTGTTATTAATGAAACTGCTGCCTTATTTGGTGGTGGTGGACACAAGTATGCTTCTGGAGTTAGAACGCATAGTAAAGAAGATGTTGATAAACTAATTGAAGCATTAAATGAAGATTGCAAGAATTATAAGGAAAAACTAGAACAAGATGTCTAGTTTTTTTAATGCATATTTCATTTTATGTTATAATTATATTGGTGAGATATTGTGAAGATTCTTGTTACAGGAGGGGCAGGGTTTATCGGTAGTAATTTTTTACATTATTATGCAAAAAAGCATGATGATTATGAAATAGTGTGTCTAGATGATTTAACCTATGCTGGTAATTTTAATAATATAATTGATTTAGTTAAAGATAAAAAAATAAGATTTGTTAAAGGTAATATAGTAGATAGAAAATTTGTTTTTGATTTATTTAAAAAAGAACATTTTGACTTAGTAATAAATTTTGCTGCTGAAAGTCACGTAACAAATTCAATAGACTATCCAGATGTTTTTTTTATGACTAATGTTATTGGTACACAAGTTTTATTAGATGCTTCAAGAAAGTATAAAGTTGCTAGATTTCATCAGGTATCTACTGATGAAGTTTATGGAAGTTTAGAATTAGATGATGATGTTACAAAGTTTGTTGAGACATCACCACTTAAAGGATCTACTCCTTATTCAGCTAGTAAAGCTAGTGCTGATTTGTTGTGTCTAGCTTATTATCATACATATAATTATCCTATTACAATTTCTAGATGTTCAAATAATTATGGATATTATCAATTCCCAGAGAAATTAATTCCTTTGGTAATTAATAATGTTCTAAATAATAAAAAAGTTCCTGTACATGGATTAGGTGAGCATATAAGAGATTGGATTTTTGTTGATGATCATATTAGAGGAATTGAATTAGTTTTAGAAAAAGGTAAACTAGGGGAAATATATAATTTCTGTGGAGATAGAGAAATACCTACTATAGAGATTGTTAACTGTATTTTAGAAAAAATGGGTAAGAATCCTAAAGAATGGATAGATAATGTCCCTGATCGTTTAAATAATGATAAAAAGTATTCTATTGATTCTACAAAAGCAATGAAAGAATTGGGTTGGAAAAGAGAAACTGAATTTGAAGATGGTATAGATAAAACCATTAGTTGGTATACAGAGCATAAGGATTGGTTAGATGCTATTACTAGTGGAGATTATCAAAATGTTTATGACGATTGGAGATGGTCAAAGTGATAGTTTTTAATAAAAGTTCAATTACTGAAGAAGAGAAAAAATATGTATTAGACTCTTTAGGTACAAATCATCTATCTGGTGATGGTAGTTATACAAAACTAGTTACAAAATGGTTTGAAGAGAGAATTAAAAGTAATTTTTTATTAACTACTTCTTGTACTGCAGCATTAGAAATGTCTGCTATTTTGTGTGAAATTAAAGCTGGTGATGAAGTAATAGTTCCTTCTTATACTTTTGTTTCATCAATTAATGCTTTTGTTTTAAGAGGAGCAATTCCTGTATTTGTAGAAATAGATCCTCGAACAATGAATATAGATGTAACTAAAATAGAAGAAAAAATAACAGATAAAACTAAAGCAATAGTAATAGTTGATTATGCAGGTGTAGTACCTGATATGGATTATGTTAATAAACTTGCTAAGAAATACAATTTATTCATTGTAGAAGATGCAGCACAAGCAGTTGGTTCTTATTATAAAAAAAGAAGTGCAGGAACTTTAGGAGATTTTGGTTGTTATAGTTTCCATGAAACTAAGAATTATACAATGGGTGAAGGTGGAGCATTTATTACAAGTAATGATGATAAGTATTTAAGTGCAGAAATAGTAAGAGAAAAAGGTACTAATAGAACACAGTTTACTCGTGGTATTGTTGATAAATATAACTGGTGTAGTTTAGGATCTTCTTACTTACCATCTGATATTTTATCTGCATTATTGTATGGCCAGATAAATAGATTTGATGAAATAATGAATAAGAGAATGGATATATGGAATTATTATCATAAATCATTAAAAGGATTAGAAGATAAAGGATTCTTAACTAGACCTTATATTCCAAAAGAATGTGAACATAACGCTCATATGTATTATATTATTTTAAAAGATAGAGATACTAAGAATGCTTTAGAAAAGTATTTAAAGGAAAATGATATTCAAGCTAATGCTCATTATTATCCTTTGCATTTATCTCCTATGGGTCAAAAATATGGATATAAAGAAGGAGATTTACCAATAACTGAGGATTATGCTTTACGTTTATTAAGATTACCTTTATATCCTGATTTATCTATGGATGATGCCGAAAAGATTTGTTCAGTTTTAAAAGACTTCTTTGATTTAAATAAATAAAGTAGGTGAAATAATGAAAAAAAAGAAAGTTGTAATTATAGGTGCTAGTGATTTTCAAAACCCTCTAATTATGAAAGCTAAAGAACATGGTTATGAAACTCATGTTTTTGCGTGGAAAAATAATGAAATTGGTGAAAAGACAGCTGACTTTTTTTATGATATCAGTATTAATGAAAAAGAACAAATATTAGAAAAGTGCAAAGAAATAAAACCTGATGCTGTGTGTAGTATAGCTTCAGATTTAGCAGTTATTACAGTTAATTATGTAGCACATAATTTAGGATTAGTTTGTAATGATCCTGAGTATTCATATATTTGTACAAATAAATATATGATGAGACAAGCATTTGAAAAAGGTGGAATTAAAGTACCTAAGTTTACTAAGGTAGATGATAAAACTTCTTTATCGTGTATAGATGATTTTGATTATCCTTTGATTGTTAAACCTACTGATCGTTCTGGTAGTAGAGGTGTTACATTTATTAATGATAAAAAAGATATTAAGAAAGCTATTAAAAATGCTTTATCTTATTCATATGAAAAGAAAGCTATTATAGAGGAATTTATTGATGGAGATGAATATAGTTGTGAATGTATTTCTTATAAGGGAGTTCATCATTATTTAACTATTACCAAAAAATATACAACAGGTATTCCTCATTTTATAGAAACTGCTCATATGGAGCCATCTGATTTAGATGATGAAATGATTGAAAAAGTTAAGAGAGAGATATTTAAGGCTTTGGATATTCTTCATATAGAGAATGGACCTTCACATTCTGAATTTAGAATTAATAGTAAAGGTGAAGTAAGAATTATTGAAATAGGTGCTAGAATGGGTGGAGATTGTATAGGTTCTGATTTAGTACAAATCTCTACAGGGCATGATTTTGTACAATATACATTAGATATTGCACTTGGAAATGAACTTAAATTAGCAGAGCCAAAAAACGATTATGTAGCATTTATTAAGTTTATCTTTTCTAAAGAAGATGTTGATAAATTTAATGATTTTAAAAAGAGAAAACCAGAACTAATTTATTTTGAAAATATTTCAGAAGATACTCAACATGAAATATTAGATAGTTCTACAAGATATGGTTTTTATATTGTTAAAGCCAATAGTAAAGATGAGATAGTAGATTTAATATAGTTAGGAGGGATTACATGTATAATCTTTTATGTAAAATATGGCAATTTTGCGATTCTATTAAAGACAGATTATTTAGAAAAAATTGTGATTTTTCAACATGGATAATTCCTAAGGAACTTGAAGGAAATGAAGAAAAGGGTAACAAATATCAGCCTTCAATAGATAACTTGAAAAAAGTATTAAAGAAGATGAATGTATCTAATAAAGATAGTATTATTGATATTGGTTGTGGCAAAGGAAAAGCTTTATATATGATGAGTAAGTTTCCTTTCCGTAAAATTAGTGGTTTTGATTTATCTGAAGATTTAATTAAGATTGCTAAGAATAATATGAATAAATTGGGATTAAAGAATGTAAATGTATTTGTTGCTGATGCTAGTGATTATAAAGATTATGATGATTATAATTTCTTTTATATTTTTAATGCTATTCCAGAAAAAGTGTTTAATATGGCTATTAAAAATATAAAAAAGAGTATAGATAGAAAACCAAGAAAGTGTTCTTTTATTTATCTTAATCCAGTATATGACGAAGCTGTTAAGAAGATAGGTTTTAAGGAATTCTATGAATACAAATCTTTAATTAAATGGTTTAATTATAAATGTTATACTATTGAAGAAGGTGACTTAAATGAAAAAGATTAGTTTTGTAATACCTTGTTATAAGGCTGAGAAAACTATTAATCCGGTAATAGACGAAATAGAAGAGGTTCTTAAACAAAAGGAAAAGTATAGTTATGAAATTATTTTAGTTGATGATTGTTCACCTGATGATCAATGGAGTTTATTTGAAAAGATTATTAAAAAGGATAAGCATATTAAAGCTATTTCTTTAACAAAAAATATGGGGCAACATTGTGCTATGATGGCTGGTTTAGCAGAAGTTACTGGAGACTATGTTGTAATTATTGATTCTGATGGTCAATGTCCAATGCCAAATCTTTGGGATTTAATTGATAAACTTGAAGAAGGTCATGATGTAGCATTAGCTAAGTATCCAAAATATAAACAAGGTTTCTTTAAAAGCGTTGGTACTTGGTTAAATAGAAAGATGACAGAAGTTATAATTGGTAAACCAAAAGATTTATATTTAACTAATTTTATTACAATGAAAAGATCGATTGCTGATAAGATAAGAGAATATAGAAATCCATATCCTAATATGGATGGTTTATTACTTAGAACCACTAGAGATATTGTTAATGTAGAAATGGAAGAAAGATATAGAAACTATGGAACTTCTACTTTTACAATGGCTAAGTGTATAAGTTTATGGATGAATGGTTTTACAGGATTTTCTATAAAACCTCTACAATTATCTTATTTTGTTGGTGGTACATTTGGTTTAATAAGTTTAATTTTGTTTATTGTATGGATTGTTAATGGAATATCTTATGAGTTTTCTTTAGATGGATTGTTTTTCCTTTCTCTAATCTTATTTGTTAGTGGAGTTATAATTCTATTATTAGGTGTAATAGGTGAATACGTTGGACGTATTTATATGTGTATTAATAATTCTCCTCAATATGTAATAAAAGAGAGAATAGGTGGAGATTTAAAAAATGACAAAGAATAAGCGTTTATTGGAATTCTTATTATTACACTTTTCTTTTTTCATTTTTTCTTTAAGTTCATTGTTTGTAAAATTAGCATCTGATTGTGAATTATTCTCTTTTAAATTCTTTTTGTTCTTCGGCATATCAATTGTTTTTTTAGGAGTATATGCATTATTATGGCAAAAAGTATTGAGTATTTATTCATTAACGAGTGCTTTTTTTAATAAATCAATTGTTATTATATGGGGAATGATATGGGGATTATTAGTATTTCATGAAAAAATCAAATTTAATATGATTATTGGTTGTATTTTAATAATGATAGGAATTTGGAAGGTGAAGAAAGATGAGTAAAGTTCTTATTTATTCTTTGATATATTTAATAGGTGTTATTATTTCTTCTTTTTCACAAATTCTTTTGAAAAAGTCGGCTGATGTTAATAATGAATCATTTATTAAAACATATTTGAATTGGCGTGTAATATTAGCTTATAGTATTTTCTTTTTAGCAATGATTATTAGTTTAATATCTTATAAATATATTCCGTTAACATTTGGACCAGTATTAGAAACAACAGAGTACATATTTGTTGCGTTATTGGGCTATTTTATATTAAAGGAAAAAATTAATAAATCAAAGTTAATTGGTTTAATTTTGATTATAGCAGGGGTAGTAGTGTTTACAATATAGGAGGTGCTGTATGATAGAAGAAAAGAAGAATGATAAACTATCTAAGTGGATACATATTCTCTTATTAGTTTATCTAATTTCTATATGTGTTTTTTTAGCATATCATGCAGGATTTGAAACTGCTCCTGATGAAGGAATGAAATATCAATTAATTGAATATATTGCAAAACATATGTCATTACCTCATGGAGGTAATGTAGATTTAATTAATAAGATATGGGGAACAACTTATGCTTTTACACCTTATTTATCTTATATTATTACTAGTATATTTGTTAGAATATGTATGATTTTTACTAGTAGTTTAAAAGTATTGGTATTTGTTTCTCGTTTAACTAGTTTGTTATTCTATGTTCTATATTTTGAAGTAATATGGTTAATAGCTAAGAAACTATTTGTAGGATCTTTTAAATATTTATTTGTTGTACTTTGTACGTTTATTCCTACTATTGTTTATTTAGGAACATATATAAACACTGATACTTTTTCTTTATTCTGTGTAGCACTAATCTTTCTAGAGTGGCTTAATGGGATAGAGAGTAATTGGAATAAGAAGTCATGTATTCTATTAGGAATTGGATTAGGTTTATGCTTTTTATCTTATTATTTCTATTATGGTTTTATCCTATGTAGTTTTTTTCTATATGTTTTATCTAATATCGCAAAAAAGAATAGTTTTAAAACCTTCTTTAAAAAAGGATTATTAATATTCTTTGTTACCTTCCTTGTATGTGGTTGGTGGTTTATTAGACAATATAAATTATATGATGGAGATATAATCGGATTACGTGTTTCTAATGAGTACTCAGAGAAGTATGCAGATGAAATTCATAAACCTACTTATTTAGCAGAAAATGCTAAAAAGAAATTCCAATTTGATTCATGGGTTTTAGCTAGTACAGATTCTTTCTTTGGAATTTTTAGATATAATGATATTCATTATCATTATGATGTTTATTGTGCTTTCTATTTAATTATGTTTTTTGGTTTAGCATTTTTTATAATAAAGATGGTTTCTAAGAAAGAAAAGGAATTTGATTTTCCCTTTAAAATAGAAAGTAAATTTGAAAGAATTGCATTATATTCGTGTTTATTACTGGCAATTATTATTCCATGGTTCTTAAGTTATTATTATTCAAGATATGTTGATTACCAACCACAAGGAAGATATTTGTTATCTGGTTGTATCTGTTTAATGGTATTTGTAGTTTCTGGTTATCAATATTTATTAAGAAAAAATAAAATATTAAAAAATAT
>JAFPMR010000167.1 GCA_017411235.1 Bacilli bacterium
ATTAATAAATATAAAGTAGATGATGATAAAGCAGCAGCTATCTTCTTTACATCAGGAACAACAGGTTCTAATAAAGCTGTAGTACTAACACAAAAGAGTATGGCAGCTGACCTATATGGTGCTAGTAGCTTATATTTCCCATATGGTGATGTAGTAGGATTCCTACCATTCCATCATGCCTTTGGACTTATAACTGGAATTATCATGCCAATCTACTATGGTAAAGAAGTATTTATTAATAGCAGTTTAAAAAATATCTTAACTGACTTCCAAGAAAACAAACCTGCTATTATCTTCGTTGTTCCATTATTTGTTGAAACATTCTATAAACAAATATGGCAAACAGCCAGAAAGCAACATAAAGAAAAATCTTTAAGAGTAGGATTAAAAGTAAGTAATGCTTTACTTAAAGCTGGTATCGATATGCGTCACAAATTCTTTAAGAGCATTCATGAACAATTCGGTGGTAACTTAAAACATATGATTTGTGGTGGAGCATTCCTAGATAAAAAATATGTTAAGTGGTTTAGAAGTATCGGTATCGATATTCTAAATGGTTATGGTATTACAGAATGTTCACCAGTCGTATCTGTTAATAGAAATGAATTCTATAGAGATGGAAGTATTGGTGTTCCTTGTCGTGGTGTTACTGTAAAAGTAATAGATGGAGAAATCTGTGTTAAAGGCGACATCGTAATGAAAGAATACTATAAAGATAAAAAAGCTACTAATAGTGTTATCTACGATGGATATTTCCATACTGGTGACCTAGGTTATATTGATAAAGATGGATTTATCTTTATTAATGGAAGAAAAAAGAATATAATAATATTAAGCAATGGCGAAAACATATCTCCTGAACCAATTGAAAATGAATTGCTAAAGGATAAAGCTGTATGTGAAGTTGTTGTTTATTCTAAAGACAATAAACTTGTTGCGATGATCTATCCAGAAGAAGAATATCTAGGAGATCAAGAATACTTTGATGAATTAATTTATGAATACAACAAGAATAAAGCAAAGAATCATCAAATATCACTTGTTGAACTTAGAACTACTGAATTTGTTAAAAACAATAGTAAGAAAATCATTCGTAGTAGAATAACAGAGGAGAGTATTTAAATGGCAAAGAATAAAGAAGAAAATAATCGTTTAGAAGAAATAATCGATATCATGGTAGAAACCTTAGAAGTTGATAGAGGATTATTAAATGAAAATACAAGATTTGCAGATCTAGATGTAGACTCATTAGATTTAGTTAACTTAGTTGTAGCATTTGAAAAAAGATACAATTTCGAAATACCAGATAACGAGATTAAAAATCTACAAACAATTAAAGATGTTGTAGATTATGTAGAAAGTCATGTATAGACTTTTTATAGAAAAAAATATATCATCTGAAGATTTACTTAAAAAGATTTTAAAGAAATATCATATCGAATATGATATTTTTTATAATGAAAATAGAAAACCATATATAAAAAATAATCCTATCTATTTTAATATCAGCCACTCCGGAGAATATATCGTTATAGTAGTATCTGACAAGGAGATAGGAGTTGACATTCAAGAGATAACTATCAAGGAAAAGGTAGTTGATAGGATTTGCACTGAAAACGAGAAAAAATACCCGATCACCCCAGAATACTTTACAAAATTGTGGGTAAAAAAAGAATCTTATGTAAAGAAGATTGGCATTGGCTTGAGCTTTGGTTTACAAAATGTTGATACAACTATAATTGACACTTTTGATATATACAAAATTGAAAATTATTATATCTCAGTATGTTACTAATATCAGTTAGGGTTTAACTACGTTAAATCCTTTTTTTATGCGGCAAAAATAAAAAATAATATTTTTTGTTCTTTCGTCTTGACTTTAACTTTTTTTTTGACTAGAATAAACAGCACGAAAGGTGAAATTTGCCTATTTGTAGAGTTAAAAAGAAAGAAGAGCGTTATAACCAAAAAGAACGCAATGAAGGGTTTGCGTAATTTTTGAGTTATAGCAAAACTAATTTCCAATCTAAGGGGGGAATTATGATGGAAAAGAAAGGAAAGAACATTGAAGTTAGAAATCAAAACTTATTTCTACACTTCGCAATTGGTGTTTTAGGAATCATTGCAGTACTTATATCTGTGCTAGCAATAGGACCTACAAGCATTAAGAATTTTTTAACGGGTACAAAGAATGTTACGGCAGGTGCTGATGGTGGTTGCCCAGAAGGAATGATTTGTGATGGCGAGGGCTTACCAAAACATTCAAAGACTATAACAGCTAATAAAGATGGTACATATACCATTAAGTTAAGTGTAACCGGTGAAGCTGAAAAGCATCAAAACCATGTTAACGTTTTAGTTATAATGGATACATCAGGTAGTATGAATACTACAAGAATAAATGGTGCTAAAAATGCCGCTAATTCATTGGCTCAAGCTCTATTATCTAAAAATGGAGCAGTAGATCCAACAACTGGAGAAGCTAATGATAGTGATACAGTAGAAATGGCGTTAATAACATTTAATACAAGTGCTACAACTACTCGTACACCAACAACTTCATACAGCCAATTCCAAAGTGCTGTTAATGGCCTATGTACTCGTGGATGTAGTGGAGGTACTAACTGGGAAGCAGCATTCCAACAAGTAGATGATGTTGACTTTGGGGATAATGATCCTACATTCGTTGTATTCTTAACAGATGGTGCACCAACATTCCGTGTGACTCAAGGAGAATGGAATGACTGGAGTAGAGAATACCAACAATGGGGTACTGGACAAGAAACAACTACAAACATGAATCGTAGTTATACACATGCTGTTGACGATGCTCAAGCAGTAGCTGCATCTATAGGAGTAGCAAATTTCTATAGTATATTTGCTTATGGTTCAACTCAAGGAGCTCAATACTTACAAAATTTAACTGCAGCAGCAGGCGTACCTTCAAGCAATTACTATAATGCTTCTGATACAACTGCATTAAATGCAGCATTTACTCAAATACTAGGAAGCATTGAAATGGCTGGATTTGGTAATGTAGGTATGACAGATGGAACTACAACTTCAGTTACTGCTACATCAGGAGATTTAAGTGGTAGCTTACTAGATGTTGATACAAATTCTTATAGATATAAAGTTACAGATGAAAATGGAAATGATGTAACAAGTACAATAGCAGATCTACCAGAAGCTAAATTAGTTAATGGAGCTGTTAAATGGGATTTATCAAATTTAGGTGTATTAAAGAATGGATATACTTATACTGTTGAATTCGACGTTTGGCCAAGTCAAACAACTCTAGACTTGATAGCCGACTTAAAAAATGACCCTTCAATTTATGATGATAATTCTAAGGTTAGTCCAGAAGTAAGAAAATACTTAGTTCGTACTGGTACTGCACCAAATTACGAATACAAATTACTAACTAACACAGAAGCAACATTATCATATAAAGACACTAGAGTAGAAAATGCACAACAACAAACAGTAGGATTTGTTAATCCGCCAGCTGTTTCAACATCAAGTGCAGAAATGTTAACTGTTGCTAAGGAATGGGAAAACGACCTAGATAGTCGTAACCAACCTCCAGTAACATTAGATGTTAATAGAGATAGTGAAACACATTATAATGTAAGATTAGCTTCTAATAATCCAACTCCATGGAGTGATACTATTAATATTTCAGTAGGATCTTTATCAGTAGATAAAGCTAACCATACTGTTAGAGTATTAGCAGGTGGACATGATTATTCATTCGCTGAAGATCAAAATTTAACATATCACTGGGAATTAACAGCTGATACAGTTCACCCAATGATTATTTATGATGGAACAAGTTCTGAACTTCCTAATGCAACAGAATTAGTTAAGATTTCAGATGAAGATATTCCATCAGGAATGGGTAATTATTCTTACTACGCAACAGGCGGAAAAGAATACTACAGAATCGAATTCGATGATGACGGAAAACCTAATACACCTAAAGTGGTAGGATATTATGTTGTAGATAATGCATCTAATGGATTAGTTGCAACTAACCATCGTCGTAGTTATCTAGAAATTAAAAAAGTAGTTTCTCATGCTGAAGGAACTGTACCAACAGATGCTAAATTTAAATATACATTAACTGTTACAAACAGTAAGGCTGATCCTACTGAACCAGTAACAGATGATGATGAAATTTGGTTCTCTATATATGACACAAATAAAGGTGAAACTGTTACAGATGATACAATTTTAGAAGTAACAGGAGCACAATCAAATGGTTCTGGATACTATTATTTCCCAAGTGGAAATACAATAACTTTCTACATGAAAGATGGATATAACTTAAGAGTATTAAACTTACCAACAGAATCAACATATACAATTACTGAAGCAACAGATGCAACTAATATGCCTTCTGGATATGTATTCAGTAAAGTTACTTCTGTAACAGGTATAAATGTATATAATGAGGAAACTGAAGAATCAGAATTCCAAGTACTAACAACAGAAGATAAAACTACAAATACAATTAGTGGAACAATTGAAGAAAGTAATAGAGCATACCAAGAAATTTATACAAATGATTATACAAAGATTAATTTTGAAGTAGAAAAGACTTGGGCTGACGGAAACAACGTTGAAGGCTTAAGACCAGATTCAATTCAAGTACAACTTTATAAACAAGTTGGAACTGGCGCTAAACAAGCAGTTGGTGAACCAGTTACAATTTCACCAAATGAAAATGGATATTGGAAATATAAATTTGAAGAACTTCCAAGATATGAAGGTCAAGAAGAAATTACTTATACAGTAGAAGAAATTCTTGGAGACTTAGCTGATTTATATACAACTGAACAATCAGGAGACACAACTACAGGCATCACTATTGCTAACACTCGTACTCCAGAAAGAACTAAGATTTCTGCAACTAAGACTTGGTCAGATAATGATGATCAAGATGGCAAGAGATCTTCAGTTGGAGCTAAAGTTCAATTATATGAATATATTGGCGACACTAAATCCGCTGTAGGAAATCCAGTAGACGTTGAAGCCGTAGATGGCCAAATCGCTGAATGGACAGACTTATTAGTATATAAGAGTGGAGTACAAGTTAAATACTCAGTAGAAGAAGTATTACCAGCAAATACTGGATATACTAAATCTGGTGATGGAGCACTAATTCCAGCAGTTGTAACTAACACTGGTGTAGTAGCAATCACTAATACACATACTCCAGAAACAATTGATATCCCAGTAGAAAAAGTTTGGGAAGATACAATTGATGAATCAAATAGAGTTTCAGTAACAGTTCAACTATATAATGGTGAAAATGCTGTTGAAGGTAAAACATTAACATTAACAGCTGATAATAGTTGGAAAGATACATTTACAGACTTACCAAAATATGAAGCTGGATCTGAAATAGAATATAGTATTAAAGAAACTCAAACAGTACCTGGATATAATGATCCATCATACTCTGAAAAAGAGGATGGTACTTTAGTAGTAACTAATACATTAAAAACAACAAAAGTAATCGTTACAAAAGTATGGAACGATAACAATAATAAATATGGAAACCGTCCAGACGACATTGAAATAGCACTTAACTATGGAAACAAAAAAGAAACTGTAGAAGCAGATGAAGATGGTAACTGGACAGTAACATTCGATAATTTACCATTATTTGTAGGTGGAGTAGAATATGAATATTCTGCTGATGAAACATCTGTACCATTAGGTTATGTTAAAGGTGA
>JAFPMR010000168.1 GCA_017411235.1 Bacilli bacterium
ATATACAGATAAATCATCTTCAAATAATACTTCTTTAACATTTAACTCTTCTTTAATTAGTTCAACAGCTTCACCAAGTATTTTCTTACTCTTACCATCCAAGATAGCTTGACTAATAGGTTGTCTAACTTTAATCTTAACTTCTTCACGAGCATTTCTACCTAAAGAAATCAAGTTACGAACTAAATCCATCTTTTCTTCAATTTTGTCATTTATCTTTTTCTTATCAACTTTAGGATAATCTTCTAAATGAACAGATTCTCCATCAGTTAAACCTCTGTACATTTCTTCACTTAAATATGGTACTATTGGAGCAATTAACTTAGATAGACCTAATAATACTTCATAAGTAGTTTGATATACACTCTTCTTAGAGTTATCCAACTTACTTCCCCAGAATCTATCTCTATTACGTCTAATATACCAGTTAGATAAATCTTCTGATACAAAAGAAGCTAAGAACCTTACTACTTTATTCAAGTCATATTCTTCAAAAGAATCCGTTACATTTAATACTAACTTATTATATTTAGATAATATCCATTTATCTATTTCTTCTAAGTCTTTATAAGCTACTTTAAACTTTTCTTTACAATCTTCTATTGTTACTCCATCAATATTGGCATACATAGTAAAGAATGAATAAGTATTCTTAAGTGGATTAAAGAACTTAGAATAAACCTCTTTTAATCCTTCTATATCAAACTTAAGTGGAGTCCATACTGGAGATACATAAGGAAGATAGAATCTAACTGTATCTGCTCCATATTCTTCAATAGTTGTAAATGGTTCAACTATATTACCACGACTCTTACTCATCTTTTTACCTTCAGCATCCAATAACAAGTCATTAACTAAAACATTCTTAAATGGTGCTTTACCAGTAATAAACGTTGAAATAACTAGTAATGTATAGAACCATCCTCTTGTTTGATCAATTCCTTCACAAATAAAGTCGGCAGGGAATTGAGTCTTCCAAAATTCTTTATTTTCAAATGGATAATGATATTGAGCAAAAGGCATTGAACCACTATCAAACCAACAATCTAATACATCAGGTATTCTATTCATTGGTTTACCACATTTAGGACATTTTAAATGTACATTATCAATATATGGTTTATGTAAATCAAAATCATCACTAATTTCTTCGATAGCTTTTTCTTTTAATTCTGCAATACTTCCTAACATTTCTGTATGACCACATTCACAAGTAAAGTATGGAATAGGACTACCCCAATATCTAGTACGAGATACATTCCAATCCTTAGCATTCTCTAACCAGTTAGCAAATCTTTTCTCTCCAACATAATCTGGATACCAATTAACTTTGCTATTAGCTTTAACTAGTTTATCTTTAAATGCTGATACTTTTACATAATATGAAGGCATTGAATAATATAGAAGTGGTGTATCACAACGCCAGCAATGAGGATAATCATGTTTAATCCTTTGTTTCTTAAGAAGTTTGTCATTTTCTTTTAGATATTTAATAACTTCTTCATTAGCATCAAATACAAACATGTCTTTCCATGGACCTTCAGTATAACATCCATCTTTTCCAACTGGATTTATACCTTCTATTCCATAAGTATCACAAACTCTCTTATCATCTTCACCAAATGCTGGAGCAATATGTACTACACCAGTACCATCATCAGCACTAACATAATCATCACATAATACTTTAAAAGCATTAGCCGGTGCTTCAACTTCTGGAATTAGTTGTTCAAATTCTTTAAATTCCAACTCTTTTCCTCTAAATGAATCAAGAACTTCAACTTCTTCACCTAATACAGAACTTACTAAATCTTTAGCCATAATGAAATTAGTACCGCGACTATTAACTTTTACATAAACCATATCAGGATTAACACATAATGCTACATTAGCAAGTAATGTCCAAGGAGTAGTTGTCCAAGCTAAGAAATAAGTATTATCTTCACCTTTAACTTTAAATGGTACAAATACAGTATCAGTATCATCTTCTTGATAATTTTGAGCAACTTCATGCGAAGCTAAACCTGTTCCACAATGAGGACAATAAGGTACTATTCTTGTTCCTTCATAAAACATTCCCTTTTCATAGAATTGTTTTAAAATCCACCATTCAGTTTCAATATATTCATTTTTGAATGTTAAATAAGGATTATTAGTATCAATGAATTGTCCCATTTTAGATGTTAAATCTGTAAATGCCGCTTCATTTTCTCTAACACTTTTACGACATTCATCATTGAATTTTTCAACACCCATTGCTTCTATATCTTTTTTAGAAGAGATACCTAATTTCTTTTCAACATGATTTTCTATTGGTAAACCATGTGTATCCCATCCTACTTTTCTTATTACTTTTTCACCTTTCATCACATGATATTTACAAACAATATCTTTCAAGTTCTTAGATACCATATGATGAAGTCCTGGGAATCCATTAGCAAAAGCTGGTCCATCATAGAAAACAAAAGTCTTATTATCTTTTCTATTTTCTATTTGAGCTTCATTAATCTTATTGATTCCACCCCAACTCTTTAAGATATCTTGCTCAACCTCATAAGCACTTCTCTTATCAAGTTCTTTAAATTTTGTCATTTCTATTCCTCCTATCAAAATAAAAAGTTCATAATCTAAGGGCGCAAATATTGCGTGGTACCACCTTAGTTTATGAACTTATTCATACACTCAATCTCTTAACGCGAGTAACGTTTATTTTTACTATATTTCAAAATAACACATTAGAAGTGATCTACTATAATCTTTCATTTTCCAATCTCCCACCAAATGATTAGTTCTCTTTAAACTACTTATATTATAGCC
>JAFPMR010000169.1 GCA_017411235.1 Bacilli bacterium
GTCAGCGTTGCGTCATTGACTGTAGGAATTGTTGGTTTATTGCTCAAATCATTGTACGAACCGCTTGTAGCAACAGTCGCTAATCCACTTGTAATATCACTTACACTATGAGTGTGTCCTACATCTGATTTACCCAACAATTGAGCTGATATGTAGTTCTTAGTGTTAGTCCATATCTCAGCTACACCAAATTTATCAACATAATTAATAGCATCTGTAAAATCAGAATAAGTAATATTATCATCAGATACAGATACATTTAATAGTTTAGTTGTAGTAGGTAATAATTTATAGGTATCGGCTTCTATAGCACCTGCTTGAATTACAAAATTAGTAAATGTATAACTAGAAGAATCATTAACTACTTTAATTAAAGGTATACCATTTTTATGAATGTATGTTGTTATTCCTTTTGTTAAAAGATTAGCAACTATATCTATTTTTATATTAGCATTAGAGTAGTCACAATCTATATGCTTAACTGTTGCGGCACCTTGTATATTTAAACCAGTAGGATCTGCTGTTACAGCTATACCATGAGTAGTTTCATCATATTTTATCTGACATAAACAACTATCAGTTGCACTAGCATTTACAAAATCATACTCAATAGTAAAAGAAAGATAAGTACTGCTACTATCTATATTTATCCAATGCTCACTAGCCTTCCAATAATCTCCTCGATGACTAGCATCATAATAATCTGAATAAAGCGTACCTCCATTTAACCATGTACGAAGAGATTTCCATACTGAATTATCACTTAATACCAAGTTACCATTAGGTAAATCTAATGTTAAATAATTCATACATTACACCATTAAAGCATCAATTTCTGCATTGGTTAAAGGTACTAAATCAGCAGCATTTAACTTAGTTGCTAGTAAGCTATCTACTTCTGTTTTATTGTAGTAATTACTTAAATCTATAGATACATTACCATCACCTGCTTGTGCAAATCCATATGTAGGTGGAGTAGTAGTATCATCTACAATTTCCCATACATATACATTGTATTTAAGGTTCTGTCCTTGAACAGGTACTAAATAACCTATACCTTCTACACCTTGAGCAGGTAATGTAGATACTACTGTATATACATCTTGTTTATATGCAGTTATTGCAGTATTAATTAATGTATTAACCTGTGCAGCAGTTAAACAATAAGTATCACGAAAATGTCTTAAACCTGGTCCGTCAACGTAAGCAGCAGTCATAATAATCTCCTTATGAGTTCATAATTGCATCAATTTCAGCATTAGTTAATGCTCTAGTTTCTAAATTATCAGATAAACCTTCTATAGCTTCAGTTACACATTGATTAGTTACCCAATTAGTAGATGTGCTATCTAACATAGTATCTCCTGATGGTACTCCAACTAAATCTCTGTACTGACCTGTAAAACCAACTCTACTAATATTAGAACGAGTTGGATAATTAGATAATTCATTAGCTATAGCTCTATTTTCTAGAGGATTTCTTGATGTACTGTCAAGAGCTGAATCAATAGTTATATGCTGTAATACAGGTTTATTCTTTAAATCATTATAATCAATATCCTTATTATTAACTTGGTTTATTAAATCAGTTAAAGCCTGTAATGTATCAGCATAACTATTCCATAATGTTTTATCTTCATCTGTTACATGAATAACATTATTATTAATATGTTGCTGTAATGAATTAGATAAAGTAGTTAATTGATTAGTTAAACCAGAAATATTAATACCTGACTGCTCTAATGCAGCACTAATTGTTCCTATTTGGTTTAAACTATTAACTTGCTCTTCTGTTAAATGTATTTCCTGATTAGCTACATGATTGATAATATCATATATATCTCTTACTATTTTAAGAGTATCAAACTTCTTAACTAAATCTAGAAGTAAAGGCATATTATCAGCTACATATTCTACAACGTCATATGAACTGTTTAACTGCCTATTTAATATAGCAGATTTACCTAATGTATTAACTCTTACAGCCATTATTCTTCTCCATTAGTTTCTTCTTCTACAGGTTCTATATCATCTATAAAATTATGTGTAGTAATAGGTGGAGTACCTATCATAGATTCAAAACCAAGACATTTAACTAATTCAGGTTCATAAGCTATAAAGGTTTCTAGTTTTAATTGGTTTAAAGCATATCTGATTTCCATCTCATATGTTTTCTTACGTACATAATAAGGGTATAACTTATAGAACTGTTTACAGTGAGTTTTCATCTTCTTAGCTATATGTTTAGGAAAGAATACACACTGATTAAACTGATATTTATTAATAGGTACTTCACTAGTAGAACCTGAATCATGGATATTATAGTGGAAGTTAATTACCTCATCTTCATATTCATCTATAGTGTCCATTACTTCATATAAGAAACTATTACATAGTCTTACATCATCTTCTATAAGCAATAAATCATCATTACCATACTTAGTAAGAATATCTATAAAGTTATTACAGGTATCACTAGTACCTACATAGATAAAAGCATTACCACCTA
>JAFPMR010000170.1 GCA_017411235.1 Bacilli bacterium
CAACACTCTTTTTACATTTTAATGGTATTAATATTCCAAAATCCGGTGAAATTTATATTGAAGGAGAAAAGCTGAAATATGATAAGGAAAGTCTTCTAAAAGCTCGTCAAAAAGTAGGGATTGTGTTCCAAAACCCAGATAATCAATTTGTTGGATATAATGTTTTATATGATATCGCCTTTGGTCTTGAGAATCATTTAGTTCCAAGAGAAGAAATGAGAGCCTTGATTGATGAATATATTAAAAAGGTGGATATGGCAGATTATTTATATAGAGAACCAGAAACTCTATCTGGTGGTCAGAAACAAAGAGTTGCTATTGCAAGAGCATTAGCTAAAGATACACCTATAATAATAGCGGATGAGCCTACTGGTAATTTGGATAGTAAATCTAGTAAGAGTATTATTAAACTACTTAGTGAAGTATCTCATGATAAGTTAGTTATAGTAGTTACTCATAATTATGAACAGGTAGAAGATTATGTAACTAGAAAGATTAAAATGCATGATGGTAGAGTACTGGAAGATAAGGTTATTAAAAAAATAGATAATGATGTTAAAGCTGAACAAACTGATTATAGAAATATTAGATTATTTAGTAAGATAAGGCTTGGTATTAGAAATACTTTTAATATAGTACCTAAATTTTTATTGTTACTTTCTGTATTTTTATTTGTTACTTGGGCTTTAATGATAGAGTATGCTGCTTTTAAAAAGCTTGAATATGAAGAGAGTATAAATGGATTTAATTATTTATTTAATGATACATCTGATAAGAGAATAATTATAAAGAAAAATAATAAAGAAGCTTTTACTGATAATGATTATAATGATATAAGTAATATTAGTAATGTAGATTATGTAGTTAAGAATGATTTACTTATAGATAGCTCTGTTGGACTTAATAGTTCTGATTATTGGTTATCTGGTGGTGTTAATCTAATTACTAATATTAATAAAATAGAGATAGGAAGAATGCCTAGTAATGATAATGAAATAGTGTTTGAGACTAGTACTTTTTTGTATTCAGAAGAAGAGATAAAGAAATATATTTTAGATAAAGAATTTAAGTTGACTTCTGATTATTCTGGTGTTAGTGAAGAAGGTATGTCATTAAAGATAGTAGGTGTTAAGTATAATGATAATATGTTTGAATCTACTTTTTATGTTAGTGAGAATACTTTAAATGTATTTAATATTCAAGTTAATAGGCAATATAGTGATACTAAAGTTTTATTTAAAGATAATTATTATACTATGGATACTGGTAATTATGTTGTTCCTACTTATAAAGTTAGTCCAGGATATGTGTATATTACTGAAGATATGAATTATTTATGTAAGAATTATAATTGTGTTAATCAAGATATTAAAATAGAAGTATCTAATAAATATTATAAGGATAGTTATACTGGTAAAGTAAAAACTTATAATAAGAATAATTTTAAAAAATTATTTGGTATGAATTATGATGATTTAAGTGGTGCCTTTCTTGTTAGTATGGA
>JAFPMR010000171.1 GCA_017411235.1 Bacilli bacterium
AAGAACGATATAAGATAATAGCTGAGAATATAGATAACTATGACGGTACAAGTATTGGACAAAAAGATGTTCCAAAATAGGAGGTGATTAGATGGATTTAGATGAAATAAAAGAAACAGCAACATGGCAGTTATATGAGAAAGGTAAGAATTTCCTAAGACAAAATAATGTATATTCAGATACAGATAGAAACTATCGCTTCTATAATGGAAACCAATGGGAAGGTGCAAAAATTGAAGGAATAGAACAAGCTCAATATAACTTCATAGAAACAATCGTAAACTATAAAGTATCTACTATTAATCAAAATCTATGGGCAATAAATTATTCAAGTGAAAACTTTGATACAAAAGAATTTAGACAGACTGCAGAAGATACTTGTGATATGTTAAATCGTAAAGCTGCAAAAGTATGGGAAAAAGACCAGATGGATTATAAAGTAAGAGTAATATCAGACGATGCAGCAATCAACGATGAAGGTCTAATATATGTGGATTACAATGATGAAACACAAGACCCTATCAATGAGATATTAAATAAGAACAATGTACAATTTGGTAATGAACAATCAAGTGATATTCAAAGTCAACCATACATATTAATAAGTCAAAGATTACCAGTATCGACTTGTCAAATGATGGCAGAACAAAATGGAGCATCTCAAGAAGATATTAAATACATTGTAGGAGATAATGTTACATTTGAAGAAGCTGGAGATGATTCTAAGTACGAAAAAGATGATATGTGTACTTTAGTTACTAAATTATGGAAACAAGATGGTACAGTACATTATAGTAAAGCAACTAGATTTGTAGATTTACAAGAAGATGAAGATACAGGTCTTACTCTTTATCCAGTAGCTCATTTTATTTGGAAAGAGAAAAAAGGATGGTCAAGAGGAGAAGGAGAAGTTAGAAGTTTAATACCTAATCAACTTGAACTTAATAAGACATTAGCAAGAGTACTATTAAGTACTAAGAATTGTGCATTCCCTCAAAAAGTTGCAAATATGGATAAGATAGCGAATCCAGAAGCAATTAATACAGTAGGTGGAACTATTAAAGTAATGGGTGGCAATTCTGTAGATGATGTTAATAGAATATTTGGATATGTTCAACCAACTACAATGTCATCAGATGTTAATAGATTAATGACTGATTTAATACAAATAACAAGAGATTTAAAGAACTCTGGAGATATAGCAACTGGTGGAATCAATCCAGAACAAGCATCAGGTAAAGCAATATTAGCTATTCAAGAAGCATCTCAACAACCATTAGTAAAACAACTAACAGGTCTAAAGAGATTCATAGAAGATTTAGCTCGTATATGGCTTGATATGTGGACGGTATATACACCAGATGGAATGACACTAGAAGAAGAAATTACAGACCCTATGACAGATGAATCTGTAATAAATCTAGTAGATATACCATCAAGTGTACTTGAAAATCTACAAGGAACAGTAAAAGTTGATATAACTCCAAAAGGTGCATTTGATAAATATGCTAGAGAGTTAAGTTTAGAGAATTACTTAAAAGAAGGATTCTTTACTGCTCAAAGAGTAAATGAGCTTAAATATTATGCAGAAGCATTACCAGATGATGCAACTGCTCCAAAACAAAAGCTATTAGAAATCTGTGAAAAGATAGAAGCAGAACAAGCTCGAATTGCAGAGATAAATGCTCAAGCTCAAATGATGCAACAAAGATATAATTCGTTTATTGGTGGTAGTCCAGAAGAACAAGCTGATACCATCAATCAAGCAATGGCAACAAATAATATGGAAAACGGTGCAGCATAGCACTTTTTTTAGTCCAAGCATTATGACTTTAAAAGAATTGGTATTGTGAAGACAAACACAAACGAAAAAATAGGAAGGAAATGTGTTATGGAAGATAACAAAGAACTTGTTGAAGAAACTGAAAATGTAGAGGAAACTACAGAAGAAACACTAGAGGAAGAAACTCCAGAAGAAGAACCTATCGAAGAAATAGTAGAAGAAGAATCAGAGGAGGATAGAATCAATCGTCTAGTTAATGAGAAAGTGAATGAAATCTTACCAAAGAAAATGGCTCGTAAAGAAGCTAAGTTAAGAAAAGAGTTCACTAGAAAGTATGGAAGATTAGAAACTGTAGTAAATGCTGGTTTAGAAACTAATAATATAGATGAAGCAGTAGAGAAACTAACAGACTTCTATACAAAAAGAGGTATTAATATACCTAGTGAACCTCAATACTCAGATAGAGATATAGAGGTATTGGCTAATGCAGAAGCAGAAGATATTATGTCAGGAGGATATGATGACATAGTAGATGAAGTGGACAGATTAGCAAGTATAGGTGCAGATAATATGACTCAAAGAGATAAACTTATATTTGTTAAGTTATCAAATGAAAGAAAAAGGATTGAAGATACTAAGGAACTTGCAACGATTGGTGTCAATGTAGATGACTTAGATGATGATTTTAATGCTTATGCAGAAAGATTAAATCCAAATCTATCATTAAAAGAGAAATATGAAATGTACTTAGAACATAAACCAAAAAAAGAAACAAAACAAATTGGGAGTATGAAAGGTGTACCAGAAAGTAGGAAAAAAGATTACTACACACCAGAAGAAATTTCCAAGTTATCAGAAGAAGATTTAGATGACCCAGAAATCTGGGAAGCAGTAAGAAAATCTATGACTGGTCAAAATTAATGCTCCTATTAGACAGAGAGGAGAGATAATATGGCAGTATCAGGAGGAAGTACTGTTCAATATTTCCAACAAACTATCTGGTCTAAAGCAATTCAAAAAGACTTAGAAACAATTACTTCATTAAGAAATCACTGTGATTTCCAATATGAAAAAGATTCAAAGAATGCAAAAGAAATTAAAATATTAGGTGTAACTAGACCTACTATCAGAACTTATGTTAGTGGAACTGCACTAACTCGTGAATCAGTAGTAGATACAAGTCAAACACTACAAATCAATCAATACAAATACTTCAATTTTGAAGTTGAAGATATTGATAAAGCTCAATCAGTACCTGGATTATTGGAAGCAACTATACATGAAGCAAGTTTAGGATTAGCAGAAGAAGGAGATAAATATGTAGCATCAATTATTGAAACTGCTACAGAAGCTCAAACAAATCCACTACCTCAAAGTGCAAGTGTTATTAGTTTAACTAAAGCTAATGCAATGGCAAGTGTAGAAGATGGATTTGCTGCTCTATATGAAAATAATGTTAAAGCTAGTGATATGTTATATTTAGAATTAGCTCCAGCAGTATTTGTATTATATAGACAAGCTCTTACTGAATTATC
>JAFPMR010000172.1 GCA_017411235.1 Bacilli bacterium
AAGTAGTGTTGGTGAAAAGAACGTAGAAATGATTCCAATGAAAGATTTGCTTAAAGTAGCTGGTTATGTACATGGTGGATGTAGCCCGATTGGAATGAAAAAGGTTTTTACTACAGTAATAGATGAAACAGCAATTCTTTTTGATAAAATAATATTTAGTGGTGGTAAAATAGGTTTCTTTATTGAAGTAAATCCTTTAGATGTAGAAAAAGTAATACCTGTTAAATTTATAGATATAGTGGAGTAGATATGAAAGCATTAACAATTAAACAACCTTGGGCACAATTAATAATTGAAGGATATAAAAAGTATGAATTTAGAAGTTGGAAGACTAATTATAGAGGTAAGATATTTATTCATGCAGGTATGTCTTTAGAGAAAGATATGGTGTCTAGATTTAAGGATTATAATCTTTCATATACAATGGGAGCTATTATAGGAGAAGCTACATTAGAAGATTGTATTTTAGTAGATAAGGATTTTAATGAAGAATTAAGAAAGCTAGATCCTATTGTATATGGTAGAAGTAATCATACAGAAACATACGCTTGGAAACTTACTAATATTATTAAGTATGACAAACCAATAGAAATTAAAGGTAAGTTAGGTTTATGGAACTATAAATAATTTATAATAGATTTTATCTTTTTTTGTAATATAATAAACAAATATAAGAGGTGGTTTTATGAGTAATATTATTAAACAAAAAGAAAGAGGATCTCTTGTTGTAATAAGTGGTCCATCTGGAGCTGGTAAAGATACTGTAGTAGCTAAATATTTAAGAAAAAGAAGTTCAAATGCTTGGTTAAGTATTTCTTGTACTTCTAGAGATATGAGACCTGGTGATAAGGAAGGCAAATCATATTACTTTATTAGTAAAGAAGAGTTTGAAAGAAAGATAGAAAATGGAGATTTCTTAGAATATGCTTTATATAATGGAAATTATTATGGAACACCTAAAGAGCATATTGAAGAACATCTACAACATGGTGAAGATGTATTCTTAGTTATTGAGGTTCAAGGAGCTTTAAAAGTAAAAGAACTTGTTCCTGAAGCTATTTGTATTTTTATAATGCCACCTAGTATGAAGGAACTTAGAAAACGTTTAGTAGGAAGAAAAACTGAATCTAAGGAAAAAGTATTAAATAGATTTAAGACAGCTTATCAAGAAATAAATGAAGTAGCTAATTACAATTATGTAGTTACTAACGATGAAATAGATAATGCTGTTAATAAAATACAAGCAATTCTATTATCTGAAAAATGTCGTGTTGATAGAATTGAACAAGTCTTCTTAGGAAATGAGGAAGAAGAAATCCACGAATTATTGATGGATCAAGAATTCGATAATAGTGAAATATCATTAGAAAAAGAGTAGTAAACTACTCTTTTTGTTTTATTTACGAATGATGTTGATTGTGATATTATAATAATAGAATAGTAGGGGATTAGATGAACAAGGAGTCCGTTAATAATATAGTCGGAACTAATGCTTTATATGGTAGAGCTAGACGAATTGAATTCGTTGAACGCGCTACTTATATTATTGTGGGTATAATTTCTGTTATTCTAGTATTTGTTATTGTTGGTAAAAAATCTTCTTACAATGAAACAAATATTAATTTTGCTTATTTAAGAGATCATTTAGAAGCTAGAGGATATTTCTGTGAAATGTTATATAAAAATGGTGGTGTATGTACTGCTAATTCAAATGGTGGTGTAACATCTTCTTTTATAAGATATGATGACGGCTTTCAATTTGTTCAAAAAAGTGATGGGTATTTTTTAGATATTACATATACCGTTTCTAAAGGTGATTATATTAAATTAAGAACTACTGCTTATGCATTACAAGGATATTTAAATAATAATTATACTTGTTATTATAAAAGCGAACCTTTAGATGGTGTAGATTATTGTGAAGATTCTAAGGGTGTTAAACTTGATTCTGCTGCTTATTTAGGAGTGGTTGATAAAGCATTGCATGATTTAAATGCAGCTGTTGATGCTTCTGGATATAGTAAGGATAAGTTATTAAAGGAACATGAATGGAAGAAAAAATAAGTGGTTTCCCACTTATTTTTATTTTTCTTCAATATCGTTTTCTTCAACGTCTTTAATTTTTTTAACTTTCTTTTCTTTTTTCTTTTCTTGATCGTCGTCTTTATCAGGTATTAATAATTTTGTGTCTCCCTCTTCATCTTCATCATAGTTTTCATTATCTTTAGAGTAGAAGACATAACCAATTATTTCAATTATTGCATATAGCATTAGGATTATACCTACTACCCATAATACAATTCCGTTTTTAATGATAGTAAAGAATCCTAAACCAATTTGAATTAATGAAACGATTAAGATAGCGAAGAATTTTGATGCTTTATTATTAGTTCTTAATGCACTTATTAATCTAGTTACACCACTAAATAAGATCCATGCTCCAATAACAAATCTAATTGTTTCATCTATTACTGTATGAAAGAAGAAGAATAGTATTGATAAGATTAATGTTATTATTGCTAAAGCTACTCTATTTAAAAAGATTGGTTCTTGTCTTTTTTTCTTAATTATTAATGAAACTATAATACCTATTGTAATGACTAAGAATCCAGCTCCTATAATTCTATAAGCAGTAGACATTATTCTTTCTGAATACGCTGTTAATATGGCTCCTAGTATAAAAAATAAAATTGAACTTACTAACGAAGATTTCTTAGAATATGATTTTATATCTATTCTCATAGTATACCTCTTTTCACTAGTTTTATTATAATACATAAGTATAATTTTTATCAATAATGTATGTTTTTATATTTTTATATGTGTTATAATTATTATTGAAAAATAGGGAGGGTGTTGTATGCTAGACATTGAAGCGGCTCTAGAGCTGATGAAAAAGTATGGGTATAGTTCTACTAACTCTCACCCTTACCTTTATCAATCCGGAGATACTGTTGGTATATGTTATACCTATGTTGATGAAGAATTCGGAACATTAGAACGTATAAAAATATTTGATTCTTTAGAGGCATTTGAAGAATTTTTAAAACAAATAGATTGGTTAAAAAAGAATGGCTTAAATTATCATGTAAGAATGTGTCTTGATAATTATGAAGCTATTAACCCTAAGACTTTGTTCTTAAGAAATGAAAAATTAATGATCGAAGGAGAAATGGATGATATTGAAAACTTCGATTTAAGAGAAGAACAAAGAGATTCAATGGATCATGCTTCACAAATTCTTTATGAAGCTGGAGATTTACTATTAATATATGACGAAGTTAAAAAACGTCAGTTGCAATACTTATTAAAAATTATTGGTTTAAAAAACCAATTAAGACAAAAATACTTTGATTTACAAAAATCTGTTGATGAATACAATAAAGTTAAGATTGAAAGGGAAATGGTTAAGATACCTGAAGTACCTGACAATGGTGGTATTGATCTACAAATGGAGATTGCTCTTAAGGATAGATATAATGTCTATATTAAAGAAGTTCCTCCTTTGGAAGAAGTTACTGCTTTCTTAAAAGAAGTATGGGACTTAAATAAAGCATTAGAAATGAATACTAGATATTATGATGCTTTAAGAGAAGAGACAGAAATACGTAATGAAATGAAGATTGTTGAAAAGAAACAAGAGTTAATGAACAATCTAAATGATAATATTAAGCCATTATTTGGTATTGACTTAGTAAGTAGATTTAAAAAGATTAATAGACAAATGGGTTCAACAATCAATTCTATTTCAAAGAGTATAGTTGAAGAAAAGATTACACAAGTTGAAGATAAATATAAATACTATGATAAGTTAGATTTACTATATGTTTCTGATTATTTAAGAGAAGCTATTCAAAATAGTAATTATGAAGATTTATCTATTAAGTATGGTAAAGGAACTACTAAGGAATTAGCTCGTAGAGGTAGAACTCCATTAAATGAAGTTGCTTCTAGTTTATTAGTTCAATATAAGAATTCATTATCTGTAGATGAACAAGCTATTTTAGTTATATATAGTAATCCTAAATTCCGTAGAATTTGTGATGCAATATTAGCTATTCCTAAGTTTGATACTTTTACTACTAAGCAAATAATTAAGAAGATAAATAATATTAAAGGATTCTCTAAACTTAAATCAGAATGTTATATGAGTTTAAAGAATAGAATTAATGATCCTTTAAATCAAACTATTAAAGCTAGTATATTCCCTAATTATGACTTTACTTCATTTGAAACATTCATTGCTTGTTTAGTTAAAGAATTAGTTAAGTTAAAACATATTAATAATAAGATGTTCTTAAATGGAGATATAAATATGTATCTTCCAGTAAAACAAGTTAATGATATTAAGAGTAAACAATTTATTCTAGTAACTAATGATATTAGTACTTTATCAATTGAAGCTAAAGAGAATAAGAATATGATTGGTATTACTTTATTAAAAGAAAACTTACCAGTTTTATATTCTCCATATTTCTTGGATTTAGGTGATATATATAATAAGAATGCATCTCCTAAGATTGAAATTAGAGAAATGATTAATTTCGAGTTATTAATTGATGTATCAGATATTATTATTAATATTGATAAGACAAAAGTTAATGTTATTAATTATTATTCTGAGTTATCTGTTGAAGGTAATGTATCTATTGCTAAAGATATTAAGTCTTCAGGAAAGACGGTGTTTGTTAAATATGCATTCCTACCTAACGTACAAGTGTTAGGTACTGCACCACAACAAACTGTTCCTACTACGGAACCTGCTACAGTACCAGAAATGCAACCTGTATTTACTGCTCCTGAGACGACACCTGTTACTGAACCAGTAACAACTCCACCAGCTCCTCAATTAGCTATTTCTACTACGGAAAATGGAGTTGCTGCTGAGAGTGTTAATCTAGATCAAGCAGTAGATAATGTTTTAGAAAAAGCAATGGCTGCAGGATCTATGGTTGCTATAGCTTCACAAGAAGTTAATCAAGATGCACCAGTTGCTTTAGAAGCTACTGTTCCTGAAACAGTTCCAGAAACTGAACCTGCTAGTGAAGAGACGACACCAGTTACTGAGCCAGTAGTAGAAGAAACTACTCCAGAAACTGAACCAGTTACCGAACCATTCGCTAGTTTAGAAAAGGAAATCCCAGAAGTAAATATGGTTCCTGAAACAGAACCAGTTAAGGAAGAAGAAAAAGAACCAATTACAGAACCAGAAACAACTCTAGAGGAACCAGTTAATCCAATGGATAATGTTGATGAAAATAAAGATGATGATCTTGATAAGTTGTTAGATACTTTGGCAACTACTTTACCAAAGGATATAACTAGTTCTTTAGAGGATACTAACAAGATGGAATTATTTGCTGATCTTGCAGATAAAGAAGAACCTAAAAAAGAAGAACCAAAAGAACCTGTTAAAACACAAATTGTTAAGAAGATTATTACTAAACCAGATGGAACTAAAAAAGTGGTTATGGTTAGAAGAGTAGTATCAGCTGACGGAAAACCTATTCAACCAACTGGTGATGGAAAACAGGTTAAGAGAATCATTAAGAAAGTAGGTCAACCTGGAAGTGTTGATGGTAAAAAGGTGATTGTTAGAAAAGTAGTTAAACATGCACCAACGGAAGAAAAGTAGGAGGTATTTATGAGAAAGAATTTTAGTGATTTTATTTATAATCTAAAGATGTATTTTAAATACATTACAAAGGTTGGATTTAAAGAACTATTTATTGATGTAATCATATTAATTGCTTTAGCGATTATTTCATCATTTGTTTATATTCCAGTGGGTTTAGTAAGTGAATTAGTTAGAAATCTATTAAGTGTAATGATTACATTTAAAGGTACATTTGCTGAAATATATATTTGGGTATTCAATGTTTTAAGTGCTTTAGCAGCAATTGCTTTATTCATTTATTTATTTAATAATCGTTATGATTTTAAAAATGGTAAGGTAGTACCTGTTGAAGGATCTTATACTTTAGAAAGAAAAGAAAAAAAGGTTGAAGAACCTAAAGAAAATAAATCTAAGGAAGTAAAAGAAAAAGAAGTAGATTTAGATTTACCAAAAGAAAAAGAGGAAAAATAATTCCTCTTTTTTTATTAAAACTTGTACTTTTGGTCTAGATGTGGTAAAGTGTTCCTTGGTATTTTTATTTCACGTAAAAAGGGTGATGTATATGGATAAAATTATTAATATTGCAGTAGTTGCACACGTAGATGCTGGTAAAAGTACATTAGTTGATGCTTTACTAGAGCAAAATGGTGTATTCTCTGAAAGAGATGAAATCGTTGATTGTGTAATGGATAGTAATGATATTGAAAGAGAAAGAGGAATTACTATTTATTCTAAGAACTGTGCTATTAGATATAAGGATTATAAGATTAATATCGTAGATACTCCAGGACATGCTGATTTTAGTTCTGAAGTTGAACGTATTATGAAAACTGTTGATACTGTTATTCTATTAGTGGATGCTGCAGAAGGTCCTATGCCTCAAACAAGATTTGTTTTGAATAAAGCATTAGAACAAAATTTAAGACCTATACTATTTATTAATAAGATAGATAAGAAAGATGCTAGACCTCAAGAAGTAGTTGATATGACATTTGATTTATTCATGGAATTAAATGCTACTGATGAACAATTGGATTTCCCAATTATATATGGTATAGCTAGAGAAGGTATAGCTAAATTGTCTTTAGATGATGAAGGAAAAGATATTTCTCCGTTATTAGAGACTGTACTTAAACAATGTGAACCTTATAAAGGTAATGAAAACGATCCATTACAATTACAAGTTAGTTCATTAGATTATGATTCATTTATTGGTAGATTAGGTATTGGTCGTGTTACCAAAGGTAAAATAAAAAATGGACAGACTGTTGCTTTATCTAGAAATGATGGAACTGTAAGTTCATTTAGAATTGCTAAATTATTCGTTGAAGAAGGTATTCAAAGAGTAGAAAAGGATGAAGCATTCTATGGAGATATAGTTACATTTGCTGGTTGTCCTGATATATCTATTGGTGATACTGTATGTGATAAAGATCATATAGATCCTATGGAACCAATCGTTATTGAAAAACCTACTTTAAGTATGGATTTCTTAGTTAATAGTTCTCCATTTGCTGGTAAAGATAAAACTTCTAAATTCTTAACTAGTAGACATATTAAAGAAAGACTAGACAAAGAATTAGAAACTAACGTTGGATTAGAAGTTGAAGAATTACCTGGATCAGATGGTTATAAAGTATCTGGTAGAGGTGAATTACATTTATCAATCTTACTTGAAAATATGAGAAGAGAAGGTTATGAACTTAGTGTTTCTAAACCTGAAGTTTTATATAAAGAAATAGATGGAGTTAAATGCGAACCGTTCGAAAAGGTTATTGTTAATTGTCCTTCTGATTATAGTGGTACTATTATTAATGATTTACAAGAAAGAAAAGCAGTTTTAGAAGTAGTTAATAATAGTGAGAATGATTATGTTCATATGGAATTTAGTGCTCCAACACGTGGTTTAATTGGTTATCGTAGTGCTTTTATTACTAATACAAAGGGTGAAGGTATTATGGTAAGAAGTTTTGAAGGATATAAACCTTATGTTGGTGAGATTGCTGGACGTAAGAATGGTGTATTAGTTTCTATGGATGATGGCAAGACATTAGGTTTCTCATTATGGAATCTACAAGATAGAGGTACTTTAATTGTTGGACCTGCTGAAGAAGTTTATGTAGGTATGATAGTTGGTATCAATAATAGAGATAATGACTTAAATGTTAACCCATGTAAGAATAAACACTTAACTAATACAAGAGCTTCTGGTAGTGATGATGCTATTGCTTTAATTAAACCTAAGACATTTAGTTTAGAAGAAGCACTAGAATTTATTCAAGAAGATGAATTAGTAGAAGTTACTCCTAGTGCTATTAGATTACGTAAGAAAGTTCTTTCACCAGATGAGAGATATAGATTAAATAGAAAATAGTTTTATTTTCTATTTTTTTATGTATAATAAACATCATTGGTGATGAGTTATGGCTATAGAAAGAGAGTATTTAGGTTTTATTAATCTTGATAAATGGCATATTAAAGATAAACAAGTGATTAATGTGTTTAATTCTTTTTCTTTTATGTGTCGTAAACAAAAATTCTTTTTTAAAGAGTTAAAGAATTCTAGTCAGTTTTATAATGAATTGATTGGATATGAATTAGCTAAAGATTATGGTATGGAAGCTATACCTTATGATGTAGCATCTTATGATGGATTTGTTGGATATTTATCTAGAGATTATATGAAAGATGGATATGTTTATTTAGAAGATATTTTAAAAAAACAATATGGAGATTCTGATCATAGAAATAATCTAGATGATGCTTCATATGCATTAAGAGAAATATATCCAGAGTTTGCTGAGCAAGTAATACATGATTTAATAGAGCTATTAATGTTTGATATTATTATTGCTAACTATGATAGACATGATAGAAATATTATAGTAGATACTGCAAACGGAAGATTAGCACCTGTATCTGATAATGAAATGATGTTAAGTGATGATTCTATGTATGGTCAGTATTATTCTTTTAAGATGAATAGCAATGATCATAATACTTTAGATAATTTATTACATTATTTAGATTTAGAGGGAATTAATTATTTCTTATCAAAAATAGAAATAATTAATCCTAAGAATATTGAAAGTGTATTTAGTAGAGTAGAAGCTAAAATTAGGTATCCAATGATAGAACCAATTAAGAAACAAATAGCTAAAGGATTTAATGATAATTATCATATATTAATTAATCATGTAAAGAAGGAGTTAGAATCAAGGAAGCTTCTTAGTAAAAAGTAGAAAATATCTACTTTTTTTGTTATTATTAGTGTAGGACGTGGTACTATGGTAGAACTATATAAGAAGGTTAACAAGAGTAGAGACAATCTTAAAGGAATTGTAAGATTCCAAGAAGGAGAGAATCCTTTTACAAAGCCTTGTTTATTATGTCTATCTGCACAAACTGGACATGATAAAAGTGTCTTTGGAGCTGCCAAAGTAGGTGCTGCTATGGCAGGATGTCGTGTTAGAGGACATTATAATGGCGGTTATGATATAGATGATATGCCAGTTAGTTTTTTAGCTAGTAGAGTTTCTGAAAGAGAGGAAAGTACTAGTGAATTTGTTGATACATATTTAGTTCCATTAGTATTTGAAAATGGTCAAAGAGTTAGTGTACAAGAAGCTTGTAGAAGAATGAGAAATGTTAATATTTTAACTTACTGTGATGGCGTTCTTAAAGCTTTGAAAATAGAAAAAGTACTAAGTGATAGATTAGCTAAGATAGGATATAGTAACGAAGAGATTAATGGTATTTTAAGAAATATCTTTGTACTAGCTACTGCTACAGATCAAGTTGTTTACGATAGCAGGATGAGTGTTGCAGTATTTAGAGATGTTCTAGATGATGAAGTTAATTCTGAACTTGATAGAGCATTTATTGAATCTCAAGATGAACAAATGGTAGTAGATTCTTCACCAAATTGTCATTATTATTTCTATAAAGGTGATGGTTCTCATGACTTTAAAAAATATGCGTTTGAAGGTCGTGTAAGTGCTTTAGTATCATTATTGTTATCTGCGGTTTTAGAAAATGCTATAAAAAATTCTAAGGGAAAAAATGTTCCTTTAGATT
Source organism: Bacilli bacterium (assembly GCA_017411235.1). The sequence continues at coordinate 9,695 of JAFPMR010000172.1, forward strand.
TAAATAAAGAGTTTGATTTAGTTAAAAGATGTTTAAACCTTGATTATGATCAAATTGTTTCATTAATTAGAACTGTTACTAATTATGATGGTGCACATGTTATGAGTAGAGAAGAAGCTGTACTAAGAGATGAACTTGATGATATATGTGTTGAATCTGCTAGAAAGTTTGATGAAAATGATAGATTAACAGCTCAAGTAAGGCAACAGGGTTCTAGAATCCTTGCTATGCAAAAAGCTATTGGTAATTATTGTACTAATACTAATGCTTTAAGAATTCTTTTGGAATCTTGTGGATGGCAAGTAAATAAAGAACAACTAGAAGAGATAATGAATACCCCTTCTGATAAAGAAATTCTTGAGAGTTTAGATAAAGCTAGGAAAAAGTAAAACAAAATTTTACTTTTTTTTATTGGTATTTTATAATACATCACATAAGTTTTGGGGGGGGAGATGGCTATGGTAACTGTATCTGAAATAAGAACTATTGAAATCCCTATGTATAGAGAATACTTTAGTATGATCAATGATTTATTTGGTTCTTTTGATGGAACTTATTATAAATTAAATGTTGATGGTAAAGAGTATATATTACATAGATTAGATCAATATTTCACTTTATTAAGTAATAATGGTTTAGAAGTTCATAACTTTGTTGTAGACGATAATTATAATATTACTGGTTTAGCTATTGATGATAAGTTTTTCTATTATATCGATGGTAGGTTGGTTTCTAAGGATAAGAATAGTGGTATGTTAGAAAGTATTTCTTTAGTAAAAAGAAATAATGGTAATGATTATGATGGTTATAATGGATATGTTCAACATGTTCAATATGATCCTAATAGTGATTATAGAATAATTCAATCATTTCAACACATGTATAATCCTGAAGAAAGAATATATGATATGCATTTAAAAAATCCATTATCTATTGTTATAGAAGAACATGCTTCAAAAACAGATAGTGGTGAGGCTAAGAGTAAAAGCGAATCATTTATTAAAAGTGATTATGATATACATGATGATCCGATTGGATTTAATATAGCTACAATTAAAGAGTATGGTTTAAGAAATTTCTTAAAGAATGGTAGTTATAGTTTACAAAAAAAAGATACTATTACTAGATACTATAGAGTACTAAAAGTATTAAAGAACGGGTATGCAGTTACTTTATTCCCTTTATGTAGACAATATACTCAAGAAGAAATCTATAGTGTGATTGAAAAGAATGGTTTTAATAAAGGAGTTTCTGAATTATTATTAGATGTTTATAATAATGATTATGAATTGTTGGCATTATATCAAGAAGTAGTTGCTACGATTAAAGAAGTAGAAATGTCTAATGACATTAATACTCTTGAATTAAATGCTTAGATTAATAATTGACAATTAAATAAAAAGTTAGTAAGATATGTTCATAAGCACGGCGAAAATAGGACTTATTACAAGATGTTTTTAAAGAGAGTAAACGGTTGGTGTGAGTTTATAAAAGCTAGTAATTAAGTGAAAGCTATTGGAGTGAATCGTAGACATTACGTTACAATGTTTGAAAGAGCACGGAAACGTGAACTAAGGTGGTACCGCGGATTTAACAGGAATTCGTCCTTAATTGGATGATTTCCTGTTTTTTAATTTAAGAAAGGGTGTATAAAATGGAAAGAGAATTTACTGAACAAGAATTAGTAAGAAGAGAAAAGGCTCAAAAGATTCGTGAATTAGGAATGGATCCTTTTGGTCATGTATTTGAAAGAACAGATTGGGCAGCTGATATTAAAGAAAAATATGGTGACATTGATCATGAAGAATTTGAAAATAGAAATGATTTAGTTACTGTAGCTGGACGTATTATGTTCATAAGAAAGATGGGTAAGGCATCATTCTTTACAATTCAAGATAAGACTGATAAGATTCAAATCTATATTTCAATTAATGATATTGGAGAAGATTCTTATAACTTATTTAAGACAGCAGATATTGGAGATATCGTAGGTGTTCATGGAAAGGTTATGAAGACTAAAACTGGTGAGATTACTGTTAAGTGTTTAGAGTATACTCATTTAGTTAAAGCATTAAGACCATTACCAGAAAAGTTCCATGGTTTAACTGATATTGAAGAGAGATATAGAAGACGCTATGTTGATTTAATAATGAATGAAGATTCTAAGAGAGTTGCTTTCTTAAGACCTAAGATTATTAGATGTATTCAAAATTATATGGATAACTTAGGATTTACTGAGGTAGAAACACCAGTATTAACTACATTACTTACTGGTGCTAGTGCAAGACCATTCGTAACTCATCATAATACTCAAGATATTGATATGTATTTAAGAATAGCTTTAGAGTTACCATTAAAGAGATTATTAGTTGGTGGTATGGAAGCTGTTTATGAAATTGGTAGAGTATTTAGAAATGAAGGAATGGATCCAAAACATAATCCAGAATTTACTTTAATGGAAGCTTATTTAGCTTATAGTGATCTTGAAGGTATGATGAACATGACTGAGGGTATGTATCAAACTATAGCTAGAAATGTTTGTGGTAAAATGGTATTTAATTTTGATGGACAAGAAATTAATCTAGAAGGTCCATGGAAGAGAATATCTATGACTGATGCTATTAAGGAACAAACAGGTATTGACTTTAAAGCAATTACTGATTTAGATGAATGTTTAAAATTAGCTGAAGAACATCATATTGAATTAGAAGATCATGAAAAACAATATGGACACATTATTAATAAATTCTTTGAAAAGTATGTAGAAGAAACATTAATTCAACCTACATTCTTA
>JAFPMR010000173.1 GCA_017411235.1 Bacilli bacterium
TAATATTGTATCAAAATCTATTGCTGAAAAAGGTGGAGTAGCTAACTATAGAGGTAAAACTAAGATATCTAAAAATGCTATTAATTCTAAAGCTAGTATTAAATGTGATACCATCCTTTTAGATGATATATCTCATAGTGATACCTTCCCAACTAATATAGTTGGAAATAACTCTAGCGTCTTAGAACATGAAGCAACTATCTCTAAAGTATCAGCTGAAAAGATGTTCTATCTAGAATCCAAAGGATTATCTGAAGATCGAGCAAAAGAATTACTAATCATGGGTTTTATCTCTGATTTCAAAAAAGAACTACCTATGGAATATGCAGTAGAATTAAATAGATTATTAAAAGAGTAGACATACTCTTTTTTTGATATTATCTTCTTTTATGGTATAATAACCGTCATTAAAGGGGCGCACAGCAATGACAAAAATATATCCTGTTGGTAAATACAAAGAATCTAAAAAACTATTTATTAGAGAAATTACCCCAGACCAACTAGGTATGGCTTTTGCTCTTTCTTATAAAAAGTTAATAGTTGATGAAGAAAATGATGATTTAGATATAATTATCTTTGCCAATGGTAATAGGGTTAAAGACGTCAGTAAAGATAACTTACACCCATATCAAGAAAGAGATTATGTAAGTAAAATCTATAATTATTTTAAGAATAAAAATAGAAATTTAATGATATTTCATATTCTATTAGATCCAGATATATCTTTAAATATAGATTCTAAAATATTTGCTCACTATATAGATTTTCTAGCTAGTAAATCCAATGTAAAAACAATAAATCTAATTGGACATTCTAAATGTGGACCAGTATTCTTTAACATGCCTAAATACTTTAAAAATCCTACTAGTTTTGAAAAGACATCCTTAGTTACTACAGCATCTCCATTTGCAGGATGTTTAATTGCAACTCCAAACTTATTCTTTAAAGAAGTTAGAACAGTTATCGATAATACATTACCAGCACCATTAAATAATCTAGTATTTAATGCTTTATCAAAATACTATAATGGTACATCTAGTAATTCTCGTATGGATAATGATATTGCACTACCAGGATTCGAGTCAGATAAATATGACCCTGATTTTATAAAAAAATTATTTGATTTAGAAAACATAAATGCCGTAAAACACCTAAGATACTATCATAACTTTACTACTGGAGTTGATGATACTTCTTTAATTAAATCTCTTAAAAGAGGAGATTTTACAAGTGTTGGTTTATGTTTAATGGATCGTTACTTCATGAGCGAATTAACTGATGGTTTTATTGAAGTAAGTTCTCAAGAAAAAGTAAACGAACATCTTGACCATCCTTCTTCAAAAGTAACATCAGCAACTCATTATTTCTTGAGTCATGAAGATGAATTAGCTATCATTTTAGATTATATAAACAATAAACTTAATGAATTAGAAGAACAAAAAATATATTCTAAAAAATAAGAAGATTAAATCTTCTTTTTTTATGTTATAATAACAAATCAAGAGGAGTGATATTATGGACTTCTACAATACAATAAAAAATCTTGATGATGAACAAATAAGAGAACTAATATCTTTCAAAATAGATGAAGCCAGATATCGTTCTCAAGCATTTACTTCTAGATTCATTGGTGTTGATTGTGATATCAATCCAACACTATCTATAGATGGAGAAGTAGAACCAGATAGTCAATGTATGTGGCAAGGTTTCATACCTGAAGATGTAAAAATAATCTATTCCTTTGTAAAAGATAAAGATGGTTATACAGTTAACAATGGTTGTTACTATTATGTAAAAGATCATGACTATCTTTATGAATTTGCTAAGTATATCAAAGATAAAGATATCAAAAAAGAAAGTGAATTTTTATGTCATGTTTATAACTTTATTGAAAACTATTTCTATAGTTTAACAAGACATGATCAAGAACGTATGGCCATGCATCGTCCTTTATTAGATAAAGAAGGAAGATACATTCCTCCTACATCAGAACATCTATTTAGTGACTTTAAAAACTCTAATAGTGCGTTATGTAGTGAATACAGTGTAATGGCTCAAAACATCTTATCAATATTTGGTTATGTAATGATTTACTTTGGCGGCTCAGTAAACAGTCCTACAGGTAAAGGGGGCCATGCCTTTAACTTTACTCTAGTAGGAGAAACACCATGCATAGTAGATTTTACTATTCCTGTAAATGTCTATAACCTAGAAGGTAGAATAATAAGACAATCTCCTTTCCTAGGAGCAATAAATGACTTTACTACTGAAACACTAAAGAGGCATATCTCTGAACATGAACCATATGACTTTAAGGAATACTTTAGTGTAGATATGGGATTTAAAGAAAAACTATATCCTAATGGTAAAAATAGAACTTATGTAATAGGAAATGTAGAAGTATTTAATAAGAGTAATCATACTTTACAAAAGAGCATCAATAAATAATGCTCTTTTTTATATGTGGTGATATTATTAAAATAGGAAGAGGTTGTATAGTATGAATGAAAATATGAAATATGAAACCGCTAAAGATATAGAAGAAAGAGAACAAGCAATAAAAGCTGCTAAAATGAAAAAAAGAAGTATCATCGATACTATTATAGTTCTAATTATATTTGCTGGTATAGGAGCATTTGCATATACTAAAAAAGACTCCTTTATACCTAAAAAAACAAATACAGAACAAAAACAAGAAGAAAAAGTAAAAGATCCAAATGAAGAACCAGAAGAAGAACTTACTTTTCAGTCTCTTGAAAAGAAAAGACCTTTTAGTGTTGAAATATCTTTAAATGGTAATAAACATACCATCTCATCTTCTCAAACAGGAGATATAATTACTCTTAAACTTGATGATAAAATCTTAAAAGAAGAAGACGCTGGAGGTTATGGTCTTAAAGGCTACATGATAATAAAAGGAGCAGATGATAAAGAATACTTTATTTTACATTACTGGTCATTTGCTGATTATTATGAATTCTATAATGAAGAAGGTAAACCATTAAAAACACTTACTAATAGAATTCATGAATTAGAATGTGAAGCAATACCGGGTAGAATAGGTCAAGAAGAATTACCAAACTTCATAGCTACTAATAAAGTAATACATACTTATAAATATCATCCAAATACTTTCCAAAACGAAGGTAGCCCAATCAAAGTAGATGAATACGAAATAGAAGTAAAAAATGACTTAGTAATTGAATCACCAACTGGTAAAGAACTAGAAGGATACGTTTCTAATTGCGAAGGTTAAAAAACTATCAAAAAAAATTAAAAGAACTATAAACAAAAAGTTTATAGCTCTTTTTTTATCTAAAAAAATAGTTTGTCTAAACCAAAAAATCATTTTGTTAATAACTAGCTACTTATAAACAAAAAACACTCATTTGCAAGATAATTCCTAATCATTTATTATCACATTCGAAAGGAGGAATTACATGCTTAATCAAGTAGTACTTGTAGGAAGACTAACTGACGATTTAACAGTTACTGAATACGAAAAAGGTAAAAAAGTAAGTACTTTAATTCTAGCAGTACAAAGAACTACAAAAAACTCAGATGGTATCTATGAAGCAGACTTTATTAAATGTACCTTATGGAATGCCATTGCTGACTCTACAGCAGAATACTGCAAAAAAGGAGATATTGTAGGAATCAAAGGAAGACTACAAGTATCTAGTTATGAAGACAAAGAAGGAAAGAAACAATATTCAACTGAAGTTATTGCTGAAAAAGTAACATTCTTATCAAGCAAGAATTCAGAGGAAGAAAAAGAATAGGGGGATTAAATGAAAATAATAATATTCATGGCTGGTTTAGTACTAGGAGAATTAGTAGGAGTAACATTAATGTGTATGCTCCAAATAAATAAAAAAAGTGAACAATAAAGTTCACTCCATTAATACATCATCTCTCAAAAAGTTAATTCATCTAATAAATATGTTGGATTAACTTTTTTTAAAGTTTTTTCTCTTTTCTCTTCATGTGTTTTTCTTCTATTTTCATTAAATCTCTCAGGAGTTTCTTGTAAATGAATAAAACGTTCTAGCATGTTTCTTCTTGTACTCTCTAAAACTGGTATTCTAATTCTACCCATTACAGCAAGTAAAATAGAGTAACCATGAGATGTCATTTCATCATTAGTCTTTATTTCACTAGGTAAAGTATTAGCTGAATCTTCATACAAGTCTCCAATCATTAAACCTAAAGTATATTTTCTATAGAAAGGCTTTTGTTCCTCTGTACAACCTAATTCATCTAATTGATTTAAAGGATCTAAACCTTGAATAAAATATTCCCAAGTAATTTCAGAAGCTTCTTCCTTGCTATAACCTCTATTTAGATAATAACCATATAACTTAGAAACAATTTCTCTTAGTTTTTGATTTAGAGTATATACTTCAGCTGGGAATGCAATAGTATAGAATCTATCTAATACAGAATCATTTCCATCTTCCTTAATTTTATTTTTATTTTCATAGAATGATTGAGGAACAGAAGCATTACGATAGAATGACTCTATTAATGCACTACCAAACATATCATTATTAAAGAATAAATCTTCAATATCTTTCATATCAGATGAAGATAAGAAACTTAAAACAGTTTTACTCTTTTCATCACTATAACGATTAATGTAATATTGAGTAACTAAATAAGCTATTAACTTAGTATAATCACCTTGTTCCAAAACACTAGCTTGTGAAACAAATACATATATAGCATCCATTAAATCATCACAAAATATCTTATCTGCATTAGCTTTAATGAATTCACCATCACTATCAAAAGGAACGCCATTTTCATCATGATATAATTCATTAAGTTCATTAGAATTCAAATCATACATATACTTCATCATTTGATCAAATTCATCTTTTAATATTTCTATTAAATATTTTTCAAAATTCATAAAACCACCCAGTAAGACATATTATAAAATTGATGTTTACAAAAATAAAGAAAAAAATATATACAATTGAAAAATTTAACATAATTTGCTATAATTACCTAGACACAAGCCTTTTTAGAAAATTAAAAATTTAGAAAAGAGATGTTTTTTTATGTGTAATATAAAAATTTTTAGTCTTGGTGGACTAGATGAATTAGGCAAAAACTGCTATTGCATAGATATAGATAATGACTTGTTTGTATTTGATTGTGGTTTAAAATATGCTAATGAAAACCTTTATGGTATTGATTACATAATCCCTGATTTCGAATACCTAAGAGAGAATAAAAATCGTATAAAAGGAGTTTTCTTAACTCATGGACATTATGAAAACATGGGAGCAACAGAAGACTTATTACTACAATTGCCAGATGTTAAAATCTATGCTACTAAATTTACTAAATTTATCTTATCAAATGATGGAATCGATCCTAAAAAGATAACTGAAATAGTTCCTTATAAAAAGATAAACTTTGGTGAAAATAGTATCTTCCCAATTAGTGTTAACCATTCAGCACCAGATGCTGTAATGTATGTATTAAATACTAAAGATGGAGCAATAGTATATACAGGCGACTTCTTAGTAGATCCTAAGATGATGGGTAAATATGCCATGGATTTAGGTAAAATAGCATATGTAGGAAAACAAGGTGTCCTTGCTATGCTATGTGAATCAGTATTTTCAGAGAAAGTAGGACATACATCTCCTCAGCATCGTTTAGTAGGTGTATTTAAAGATGCTATTAAAAGACATGAAAATAGAATGATGTTTGCAGTTCTTCCTACTCATATCTATACAATCCAAGAAATCTTTGATGCAGCAGCTAATACTCATCGTAAGATAGTAATTATGGGTAAGAATCTTCAAAACATTATTAGTTTTTCAAAAAAAGAAGGATACTTAAACTTCAATGAAAATGATTTAGGAGACTTATCTAATATTGATGATCGTGATGCTATATTATTAATTCAAGATAGTAAAGAAAATCCATATGCTTCAATTAGCAAAATAATTAATGGTTATGATAAATTTATTCATTTAAAGAAAACAGATACAGTAGTATTTGCAGAACCTAAATATGATTCATCAGAAAAAACTTTAGTTAAAGTTCAAAACGACTTAGCTATTCATGGTTGTGACATTGTAACAATGCCTAAAGAAAAAACTATTTTACACCATGCTTCATCTGAAGACTTAATGATTATGATTAATTTAGTAAAACCAAAATATTATATACCTGTAAAAGGTGAATATCGTCATATGGTAAACAACGCTAATATAGCTAACTCATTAGATATACCAGCAGAAAATATCTTACTAAAACAAAATGGTGATATTATTGAAATAATTGATGGTAAACTAAATCAAGATTGCTTTGATCATATCAAAGTTAATGATGTCCTAATAGATGGTAATTCAACAGAAGATGTTGGTGAACTAGTTATAAAAGATCGTGAAATGTTATCTGAAAATGGTATTGTGTTAATTAGTGCAACAATATCTAAAAAAGAACACATCTTATTAGTAGGTCCGGAAGTAACAACAAGAGGATTTATCTATGTTAAAGATTCTGGTGAAATGATTGAAGAAATAAAAAGAATTTCTCAAGGTGTTATCGAGAGAAATATCATGGAAAGTTATATTGAATATAACAAGATTAAAAACGAAATAAGAGAAGAATTAGGTAGATACCTATATAGCGAAACCGAATGCAAACCAATGATCATTGCAGTAGTTCAAGAAGTTTAGAAATAAACTTCTTTTATATTGTTTCTCGTTCCAATATGCGTTATAATAATCGTAACAACGATAGGAGAGAGAAAAATGTTTAAAGCAGTTCAAACTACAGTTAAAAGTCGTATTATAACAGTAACTTCTCTATGCTTGATAGTATTATTAATGGGAATTTTCTTTGCATCACAATCATATTCCGTAGCAGTTGATGCAGTTAAAATAAATAAAGGTAATAACGTAGAAGAAAAATGGGAAATGGTATTAGATTCTTATAAAGAATCTGAAGGATCAGTTCAATCAACTTCTAACAAAGTATTATCTAATGTAGTTATTAATGAATTTACTCTAAATTCCCAAGAATACATTGAGTATACTGTAATGTTAGAAAATAAAGGTAATATGGATGCTTTATTAAAGAACGTTTCTTTAGATGGTATCGACGAAAACGTTAATACTACTATTAAGGTTAATGCTGAAGCATATGATCCATCAACAGAAATAACTCTAGGAGCTAATAGTAAAAACTACGTAACTATTAGAGTAGAAGCAAAAGAAGAAAACATTGAACCTTTAGAATATCGACTAGTAACAGCATTTGATATTGTACAAAAATAAAAAGAAGATTTAATCTTCTTTTATTTTGTCATAAATTAGATCAGTATCTACTATTTCTTCTTCTCCTAATAAGTAATTAGGTAGTATATGCATATGATAATGCTTAACTGCTTGAGATTCACCATAGTTAACTCCACAAGTAACACCTCTAGCGTCTAATTTATTCATTAATCTAACAACTAATTTCTTAGCTACTGTATTAACATTAATAATATCTTCATTACTCATTTCTGTTAAATCAGTAACATGTTTCTTTGGCATAACTAAAGTATGACCATTTACTTTAGGAGATACATCCATAATTGCTATAACATTGTCATCTTCATAGACTTTCTTAGCAGGAATGTCTCCTTTAATAATTTTACAAAAAATACAATCGTTCATTTAAATCACCTGCAATTATTATAGCAAAGAAATAGTAAATGTGAAAGAATGATAGATTGAATTATTAAAGCTAATATACTATAATTTATATAGAATAAGGAGGTATGACTATGAGAAAAATAAAACTATTTATTTCTATGTTAATAATCATGTTTATACTTCCTGTAATAGTTAAAGCTTTTACATCACTTGAAATATCAACACCAAATCCTCCAGTAGGAACATCATTTTTCATTCAAATAAACTTAGATTATTTACGTAACGATGGATCAGATCCTGAAATCAAAGATTTCCACGTTGTGGTATCATACGATCCAACTTACTTTGATTACGTTGATGTAACTTGGATGCAAGGTGTTTATGATATCAATGTAACAGAGGGAAAAATTTATATTGATAAAGATGATAACGGAAGATACTGGTCAGCAAAAGTATCTCCTGTAATGCTTAGATTTACTGTTAAAGAAGTAGGTATAACTGAGATGAGTGTAAATCGTAATGGTGATTCCCATTATCGTAATGGTGATATCATTGCTCAATCATTCTCAGGTGTAACAATAAGTTCCGTAAAACCAAGTACTAATACCGAAATAGGAAGTATTGGTGTTGAAGGTTACAATATGGAGCCAACTTTCAAAAAATCTACAACTAATTACTATGTAACTGTTCCAGCAGACGTAACAAGTGTTAAAGTAATAGCAAAACCAATAGATAAAAAACAAACTGTTATTGGCGGCGGAACAGTATACTTAAACTATGGTAAAAACGTTCATGAAATAGTCGTAAAAGCCCAAGATGGTTCAACTAGAACTTATACAATAACAATTACTAGAAAAGATAATCGAACCGGTGATACTACTTTAAAAAGTATAACCGTATCAGATACCTCGATTCATTATAAAGAAGGAGTAACTGATTACTCAGCTACAGTTAGTAGAAGCGTAGATAATGTCTTAATATCTGCTAGAACTAACGATCCTAATGCAACAATGACCGGTACTGGAAGAAAAGCTCTAAAAATTGGTGAAAATCATTTCCAAATATATGTAACATCTTCCAATAATACTGAAACAGTTTATAACATCAACATTACACGTTCTACAGAAGAATTAGAAAGAATAATACAAAGTAGTAAACTAAAAACATTAAGAGTCAATAATTTAGGATTAGATCTATCTAATGAAAAAACTCTATTCCTAGTTGGTGTACGTAACGATGTACATAACTTACCAATAGAAGCTGTTGGTGAAAGCCAAACAGCTACAATCGATATAACAGGTGATAAAGACCTAAAAGAAGGTATTAATGCTGTTAACATAGTAGTAAAAGAATTACTAGAAGAAGCAACTGAAACTACAGAAGAAAAAGCCTTAATTACAGAATATAAAGTTCTAGTATATCGTAATCCTGACAATACTGAAGTAGTAAGTACTATAGACAAAGTAAACACTACTAAAAACCCGGTATTTGTCACATCACAAAATGCTAATCACAGAATACCTGCAGACACTGTTAAATACATAGCTAATAACAATAAAACTTTATACTATAATGTCGTAAATATTTATAATGGTTTATTGTATCAAGCAATTATTTCTAAAAACCTAAATGGTTTAGAAATAGATGCTTCATTTAAAGAAACTGAAGAAGGAAGTAATGATTACTATACATTACTACCAGAAGGAACAAAGATCCTTCTATATGTAGGAGATACCTATACTGATGAAACCAGTGTAAGAATCTATACATATTCTCAAGATAAAGGATATAAATTATTAACAGATGGATTAACCGTATTAAATGGTTATATCGAATTTACATTAAATGGTGATACTAATTACGTAATAACTTTAAATGAACTAATCAAAGAAAAAGGTCCTATAGATAGATTCTTTGATTCCTACGGAACTATAATTGGAGTTACTGTATTTATAATAGTTATTGTTGTAATGTACTTTGTAATCTTAAATAAATATAAAGAGAAGAAAGCCAGTAAAGAACCATCATATTAGTGATGGTTTTTTTAATTAAAGTGTGCTATAATTCATACATCCTATGCGTGAGGTGAGTCTATGAAAATCGAAGACGTACTACAGGAAATAAAAAAGTATAATCCTCAAGAAATAGGCAAGGTTAAAAAAGCTTATGAGCTAGCAGAAAAAGCTCATAAAGAACAAAAAAGAGAAAGTGGAGAACCATACATTATCCATCCTCTAAATGTTTGCATGAATCTTACCTTATTTAAAGCCGACGGAGCAACACTATGCGCCGGACTTTTGCATGACGTAGTAGAGGATACAAAATATACATTAGAAGATATAGAAAAAGAATTTGGTCCTGATGTAGCTCACCTAGTAGATGGAGTAACTAAAATTAGTAACTTACACTTTGATTCCAAAGAAGAAGCTACTAATGCTAATATCAGAAGAATTATTAATAGTTTAAATGACGATGTAAGAATAATAATTATAAAACTATGTGATAGACTACATAACATGCAAACACTTCAATATAAGTCTCCAGAGAAGCAAATAAGAAGTGCTAATGAAACATTAAACATCTTTGTACCATTAGCATACTTCATTGGAGCATTCCCTATGAAATGTCGTCTAGAAGATCTATGCTTACTATATCTAGACAAAGAATCATACGATGCTATTGAAGAAAAAATAAAACAAATAA